>CALXEX010000021.1 GCA_944387445.1 uncultured Clostridia bacterium
ATTTCTTTCGAAATATTTTCCGCTTCGGTTTATTCTCTAAAGGATTTTATTGTTTACTTTTCAATGTACTTTTTCTTGTTCTCTGTCAGAACGAATTTTATTATACACCACCCTTTTATCTTTGTCAACAGTTTTTTTTATTTTTTTTAATTTTTTTTGTTGGTATTTTTTTCCTTGCCTTCTATACCGCTATTTTACTACTATTTTTCTCTATTTGATTTTCTTATTTTTTATAATTTTTATGTCTTTTTCTGTGGCATATCTACAAAACTTCACTTATCATTCAAGTAATTATTTATTTTTTTCTATTAGAATAATTATAATAATAAGAACCTGTCCCGACATAGCAATCAAAGATTGCAGTCCTAGTCCCCCAGAACCTTGTTGTCTAAAACAATAAAGTACTAAAAGATTTTTTTCTTTTAGTACTCTTTTATCTTTTATTAACTTTCTATAACTGTAATATAGATATTATTAACCAATCCTGTTGTTTCATCATATTCTAATCTAACAGAAAATTCCTTATTATAGTTTTCTTCGATATATGTTATCACACTTTCCGCTAATTCTGAATTTTCTGTTCCTCTTTCTATCACTAATCTATATTCCAAAGGAATTCTTTCATCTTTTTCTTCTTTATAATTGGTTATTCTAACATCTCCTAAATTATCTTTTGCTATATTAATTAATTCTTCAACTCTTTCTTTGCTAATACGTTCTCCTTCATAAAGTTCAAATGTTGCATTAAATCTGTTTTTTTCTATTTCGCTTGTTGTTTCTTCTCCTGATATATCATCCAATTCCTCTTCTTTTAATTTTACATTTATTAGCATTTGATTAATATTTTCTAACGGTAATACTTCTAAAAGCTTATTTAATTGATTGGTTATATTGTCTTTCATATTATTTCTTACATTTTCTTTTTGTTCATCATTTAAATTTTCTATAATGATATTATTTTCATTTTCTACCAATTCTTCTTTTTCCTCAAATTGATTTACAACACTACTAATGTTTTCCATCGTAATTTCAAAAACATTTTCTCCTACATTTCTGCTGAAATATATATTTGTATTTACATTCGCATTTTCCATCTTCCTTGTGATGGTACATTCATTAGCTATTTCTTCTCCTTCTTCTATAATCGTATATTGTATTTTTATGTCTTCATCGTTTTGCAACGCCGTTTTCTGAATTTTAAAATCAAAACGATTTTCTTTTTCTCCTTCTTCTATTTTCTCATTTCCTAAGAAATTGATAAAATAATTTTCTTCATTATGAATACTATCTATTCCTACAGATTCTTCTTCTGTATCAATAGTTAAACTAATCGCACTCCCATTAGATTCAAACATGCGAATTGTTCTTTCATCATTTCCTATATTTGAACTTTCTATTTCTTTTATTGTATCACTTATCTTATCTATAAATTGTTGTTTTAAATTAGAGGTTTTTTCATCTTGTATAAACTTATGATATTTATTCAACTTATTATCTACTTCTTCTATTTTTGATAATAGTATTTCCTCATTTTCTAGTTCTTTTAATACTTCTATATAGATATTGTTAAACTGTTCTTTTGTTAATGTCATACTGTATGCATTCGTCATATATTGTGTTCCATTAATTTCTAATGCAATTCCTTTTTGTTTTGAAAAACTTACATTTGTTATATTTTCTAATATAATTCCTACATATTTATCCTTTAATGCTTGTAATTCTTCTGAATCTATACCAAGCAATCCTACAATATTGGTATTAACCAACTGATATAGATTATATATTTCATTATCATCTTGTTCATTTTCTATATTGGTTGATACATATTGTTTGATTCCATTTAATCTAACACCTGCAATATTTTCATCTTCTATATATTCAAATCCTAATAATGTATCTTCATTTTGACTTAAAGTTACATTCTGATACATATATCCTGTTGTCTTTTCTTCTTGTCCTGCAATCTTCATCTGAATCTGATTAATTGGATTAGATGTATCTCCATTTTCACTATAATTTACTGTAGTTGTTGTGTTAGATGTTAATTTATTATTATTTAGAACTTCTTTCATTTCACTCATATTATCTTCATTAAAAATTCCATCTAAATTTTCAATAAATTGTGTTGCATATTTTTTAAACAATACTTCATTTGACTTAAACATATCTGTTGTCATATATAATGTTAAACATATCACAAATATAAGTACAAACACAACGAATATAACTGACATTATAATTGCTCTTCTCTTTTTTCTTGGCATCATCATATGTTTTTCCTTCCTTTACTCCTTTATTTCATCCTCTGTTTCATTGCTTCATATATAACAATTCCTGCTGAAACAGATGCATTTAAAGATGTTACTTTTCCTTTCATTGGTATTTTTACTAAAAAGTCACAACTTTTTTTGACCCTATCACTCATCCCTGTTCCTTCATTTCCTATAACGATTCCTAAAGGTCCTGTTAAGTCTTGGTTATAATAATATGTATCTGTATTAATATCTGTCCCACAAATCCATAACCCTTTTTCCTTTAGTTTTTCAATTGAGTCTGTTATATTAGTTACTCTAGCAATTTTCATATATTGAACCGCTCCTGCTGATACTTTATTAACTGTGCTATTGACTGCTACTGCTCTTCGTTTTGGAATGATAATTCCATGTACACCTGCTGTTTCGGCTGTTCTGATAATCGAACCTAAATTATGTGGATCTTCTATTCCGTCTAATATCAACACAAATGGATCTTCCTTCATTTCTTTTGCTTTATCTAAAATATCTTCTATTTCACAATATTCAAATGGTGGTACAATTGCAATCACACCTTGATAATTTTCATTTTGTGCCATTTGTTCCATTTGTCTTTTATCTTTTTCTACTAAAATTACTTTTCTTTCTTTTGCCATAGAAATAATTTTATTGATAGAACCATGTTTTTCACCTTTTGTGATAAATATTTTGTTGATATCTTTTCCACTTTCTAATAATTCGATAACAGCATTTCTTCCTTCAACTTGGTCTTCAGATGGATATGTTTCTTTTTTTGCTGGCTCAAAATTATTTTTTCTATTTTCTTTCTTATTTATATAATGTTTATCATTTTGATTCTTTTTATTTTTCATTTTACTTTTCCTATAATAAAACATATTTGTTGATTATAGGATTTTCTCCTCTCTTACAACTTTATTTTTTATTTATTATCATTTTGCACTCTCTATTCATCATCTAATTTCAATACACTTAAAAATGCTTCTTGTGGTATTTCTACATTTCCAATCTCACGCATTTTCTTCTTTCCTCGTTTTTGTTTTTCTAGCAATTTTTTCTTTCTCGTGATATCTCCACCATAACATTTTGCTAAAACGTCTTTTCTCATAGCAGATATGGTTTCTCTTGCAATAATTTTTCCTCCAACAGCTGCTTGAATTGGAATTTTAAATAACTTTCTCGGAATAACCGTTTTTAATTTTTCCACCATTTTCTTTCCTCTATCATAGCTACTGTCTTTGTGGACAATAAAACTTAAAGCATCTACTGGTTCGCCATTGATATAAATATCTAATTTTACTAAATCAGACCTTCTATATTCTTTAAATTCATAATCTAATGATGCATATCCTTTTGTTTTTGATTTTAAATTATCAAAGAAATCATAGATAATTTCATTTAATGGCATTTCATATGTCAAGGTAACTCTATGCTCATCTAAATATTTCATATCTATATAGATACCTCTTCTCCTTTGACATAATTCCATGATATTTCCCACATAATCCTTTGGTGTTAAAATATTAGCCGTTACATAAGGTTCTTCTATATATGATATTTCTTGTGGTGTTGGTAAATCTTCTGGATTATAAAGTTCAATTACCTCTCCTGCTGTTTTATGTACTTTATAGATAACAGATGGAGCTGTTGTAATTAACCCTAAATCAAATTCTCTATCAATTCTTTCTTCTATAATTTCTAAATGTAATAACCCTAAAAATCCACAACGAAATCCAAAACCTAGCGCTGCTGATGTTTCTTGTTCAAATTCCAAAGCTGCATCATTTAACTGTAACTTTTCTAAAGCTTCTTTTAAATCTTCATATTGACTACCATCTACTGGATATAGTCCACAATATACCATAGGTGTTACTTTTTTATACCCTTTTAATGGCTCATCTGCTGGATTATCTTTTAAAGTAATGGTATCTCCTACATGAATATCTGATAGACTTTTGATACTTGCTGAAATATAGCCAACTTCTCCTGCTTTAATTTCTGATGTTGACATATAAGAGCCTGGGATAAAATATCCTACTTCTGCAACGGTAAATGTTTTTTTCGTTGCCATCAATTCTATTTCGTCTCCTACTTTTACCGTTCCATCCATGACTCTTACATAGGCTACAGCTCCTTTATAATTGTCATAATAAGAATCAAAAATTAAACATTTTGTTTTGGCATTTTCATCCCCTTTAGGTGCTGGCAAATCCGTTACAATTCTTTCTAATACCTCTTCTACATTCAAACCTGTCTTTGCAGAAATACATGGTGCATCTTCTGCTGGTATTCCAATAATGTCTTCAATTTCTTTTTTTACGTCTTCTACTCTGGCATTTGGTAAATCTATTTTATTTAATACCGGTAAAATTTCCAAATTGTTATCAATTGCTAAATACACATTTGCTAAAGTTTGTGCTTCTACACCTTGACTACTATCCACTACTAAAATAGCACCATCGCATGCTGCCAAACTTCTAGAAACTTCATAATTAAAATCCACATGTCCTGGTGTGTCTATTAAATTAAAGGTATATTCTTGTCCATCTTTTGCTTTGTATATCATTCTAACCGCTTGTGACTTTATGGTGATACCTCTTTCTTTTTCAATTTCCATATTATCTAGCACTTGACTTTCCATTTCTCTTTTAGATAAGACACCTGTCATTTCGATTAATCTATCTGCTAGTGTTGATTTACCATGGTCTATATGTGCAATAATACTAAAATTTCTGATATATTCTTGATTCATGTTTCCTCCATTTTCTATTCGTACCATTTGTTGGATCTAATATGATGGTTGCATTATCTTTTTCTACATCTGCAATCACCACTGCATGATTAGTAATAGTTGTTGTACTTTCGCGTAGTTTTTTTGATTGTTTTAATTTAAGATATATGTTATCATATTCTTCTAATTCTTCTTCCTCTTTTGATACTATTTCTTCATTTTCATATGTAATTGTTGTTTGCCTATTTTTTTCTTGTATGATTTGTTGATATTTTTCTCCATCGTTCTTGCATATCCATTCCATAATATCCTTGAGCATCTATTTCAGGTTGTCCATACCCTCTTGTTGTTTCATACATATCTTTCATAAGTTTCATAAAAATTTCTAAATCTGTATATTTTTTTGATTGATAGTTTTAGCATATTCTTGAATCTCTTTTTGATAATTTTCAATTTCCTTTGCATATTTTTGTCCATTTCCTTCTATGATATTATCTGTCCCAACCCCTACAGTAATTTTAAAAGTTGTATCTGCTATTAAACCACCTAGTAATATAAAACGTAATGCACTCTTATAGCCAATTTTTATTTTTTGTCCTATTGTTGGTTTTTTTCCTGTTTCATTTTTTATTTCTTTTTTTTGTATTTTTTCATAATCAATACTTCCATATTTATTATATATATCTAAAAATTTTCCTTCTTCCTTTAATTTTTTTCTATCTGCTTTTTGATATTTCTTTGGCACATATTTCAAAAACCATTTTCGCCCATAAATGACATATATATCTTCATACTTTTTTGCTTCGCTAATTTTTTGACTTGTTTTTTTATATGATTATTTTTCATTATTTACCCCCAATGCTATTTTACTATAATCTGCGAATTCTGTAAATAGTCTTTGATTTAATTTGTACCTTATGGTGTATAATTTTGCTATATTCTATATCAGATATCCTTCATATATATTATATACATTTTTATATCCCAAGGTATTTAATATTTTTTGTGCTCTTTTGCTCCTTCCCCCAGAACTACAATAAACCACTATGTTTTTGTTTTTGTCTACTATCGCATTTTCTATTTCTTTTTTTATTTTATACTCTGGAATTAAAATAGCTCCATCTATGTGTCCCTCTCTATATTCTTGAGGACTTCTTACATCTATCATAATAGCCCCATCTTTTTGGAGCCTTTTAGCTTCTTGCAAATTAACATCCTTCTCTCCTATTTCTCTATATAATCTACTTTTGATTGCTTTTTTTATTTTATTTATCATTTTTCACCACTTCTTTTCTTATTTCTTCTTTTTAACATTTGTATATCATCATTACTTTTTATATTATATGTTTTATTCTATTTTTCGTTTCTTTTTGATCATAATCCTATTTTTTAGACCGTCCTATTTTTTACTTATTATCTTATTCACAGGTATATATAGTTATCCACAGGTATTTTTTTCCAACATTCTACAATTCCTTTTATTTTTCTACTTTTTTCTAATGACATTTACATGACAGATTTATTTCAATTCTATTTTTCATTTCTTTCAAATTCATTCATTTTTATGGATTTTCATTTATTTTTCTTAGTTTTTCGCCATTTTCTGCACACTTTTATTACATTCTTTTTTCATATTGATGACAAATAGATATATTTTTCTATTTTATGTATATCTTTTTAACTTCTTTTTTGTCATATTTATCCACTTTCATTTCCTGTGGATATTGTGGATAACTTTGTGAATAACTGAAAACACTATTTTTTCGTTCACGAGTTGTTCACATTCCTTTTTCGTGTTATCCACTTTTCCATTTTCTTGTAATTTATTTTTTCTATTATGTGTACCATAAAAAAACAAATAATTAAACTTTTTCGTCTAATTATTTGTTTTTTCTTTATGATATCTTCTTCTAAAAGAATATCCAATAAATAGCTAATATAATCTCTAAAATGGTTATAAATGGCAAACCTACAACAAACTGTAGTTTTTGTGTTTTATGTCTAAATGTATACATACCAGCAATCGTTCCAATTCCACCACCTAAGGCAGTGATAATAAATAAGGTTTTTTCTGGAATTCTCCACGCTCCTCTTTTCGCTTTTTGCTTATCTATAAACATAATTAAAAAACCAATGATATTTATTACTACAAAATAAATAATTATATTCTTTGTTGAGAATATATCTTGTATAGAAATAGTATTTTCAAACATTTGTCTTTCCTTTCTTTTTTATTCATATTTCATATTTCTTATTTCTTATTTTTTATATTTGCTTTGTGGTTTCTTCTCCTCTAAAATTTAAAATCTAAATAGGCATATTTTTTTGGTTTATAATTTAAGAAATGATTTATATTTTCTTTTGCACTTTCAGAAACGGTATCTATTCTAACAAATTCATTTCCTTCTTCTACAAGTGGAACAATATATCTTTGTTTTACTTTTATATCCACAGCATACTTATCTTTAGGTAATTCGTCGCTTTCTTGAATTTTAGTTGCTAATTCCCATTTTTTAAAACAATTTGAAAGATTGCCGATTGGGCAGTTTTCTATTTTTTGAATGACTTCTTTTTCACTTAATGTGTATAAATCTTTTTTGGTAATCAAATTTTGTTCATACATCTTTTTAACAATATCTGCAATTAATTGCATTGAATATTTTGTTTCATTTCCCACATATATACAAGATAATTTACTCATTGTCTTAACAAATTTTTCTGCAATTTCTTTATGTTTAAAACCTAATTCTGGTATGCCTTCCTCATCTTTTTGAACTTCAATATCTTGATAAATTTCTTTTACAGTTTCCAAATCCCATAATTTTTCTCTTACACCTAATCCATTTGATAACGTATATTCTAATCTATCTGAAGAAAGTTTTGGTGTATCATTGTCTGCTATTGGATATATGTGATAATCACATACCTCTTCTAGCTTAATCTTATCTCTATTTAACAATGCCATAATTTCTTTTGAATTTTCTATAATCTGTGTTGTTAATTCCTCTGTTGATTCTTGTTTTTCATGATCCCCATTCATAAAATCAATACAATGCTTAAACACAGGTGTTGCAATATCATGAAATAATCCTGATAATGTTTGTTTTTTATCCTTTGTAAAGTTCCATATAATTAAGGCAACTGCTACACTATGGTCTAAACTAGAATACCATATTTCATCAAACATTTTAGAATAAATTGTTCCTGAGGTAACACTTATTTTTGCTTGTTTTTGCATTTCTGGTGTATCAATATATTCTTCTAAAAATGCTGGAAATTCTGGTGATAAAATTTTGAAATATTCTCTTAAAATTTTTGGTAAATTTTCAGTATATCCGCTCATTTTTCTTCCTCCTTAATTTGTATTTTATATAATCTTTTATCGATTGTCAATTTTTCCTACAAAAACTCTTTATTTTTTTGTCAAATTGTGATACAATGTGTTCGATTTTAATGTCAAAAGAAAAAAGTTTAGGAGGAATTCATTATGGAATTTAATAGATGTAGTAGATGTGGAAGTTTTTATGTGGCACAAGGCAATGTTTGCCCAAAATGTAGCGCTAAAGATGGTATGGAATTTTCTAATTTTGTTGATTATGTACAAGAAAATGGTTTAAATGATTCTTTAGATACTATCTCTGGTCAAATTGGCGTTTCAGTAAAAAATTTAAATAGATTTTTAGAATATGAAGATTTCAAACCATATAAATCAGAAATTAATAATATTGGTAAAAACGGTAATTTAGGCAATACTGGTATTACATTAAATTAGTTTATAAAAACGGAATCTTTCTTCCGTTTTTTATTGTATATACATATATTATTTGAAAGGATTGAATTTAATGAAAAATGTTTTTGATATTTTAGACGAAAGAGGATATATTGAACAATTAACACATCCAGCAGAAATCAAAGAACTATTTAGCAAAGAATCTGTTCCATTTTATATTGGAATTGACCCTACTGCCGATAGTCTTCATGTTGGACATTTTGTTTCTTTAATGGTAGCAAGTCACATGCAAAAATGTGGCCATAAACCAATCATTTTAGTTGGTGGTGGTACAGCAACAATTGGTGATCCTTCAGGAAAAACAGATATGAGAAGAATGATGTCAAGAGAAGAAATCAATCATAATGTAGAATGTATCAAAAAACAAATAGAAAAATTTGTAAGTTTTGAAGGCGAAAATGGAGCAATTATTGTCAATAATGCAGATTGGTTATTAGATTTAAAATTTGTTGACTTTGTTCGTGAAATCGGTAGCTTATTTTCTGTTAATAGAATGCTTTCTGCAGAATGTTATAAGCAAAGATTAGAAACAGGATTAACGTTTTTTGAAATGAGTTATATGTTAATGCAATCTTATGACTTTTTGTACTTATATAATAAGTATGGTTGTAAACTTGAAATGGGTGGAAATGACCAATGGTCTAATATCATTGGTGGTGTTGAATTAATTAGAAAAATTGGTAAAGATGATTCTTATGGTTTAACCTTTAAATTGCTTACAACTAAAGAAGGTAAAAAAATGGGAAAAACAGAAAAAGGTGCTTTATGGTTAGACCCTAATAAAACATCTCCTTATGAATTTTATCAATATTGGAGAAATATTGAAGATAGTAGTGTAGAAACTGTTTTAAAAATGTTAACATTTCTTCCAATTGAACAAATTAATGAATTAGCAAATCTAAAAGATGAAAAAATAAATGAAGCTAAAAAAATAGCAGCTTATGAAATCACAAAATTAATTCATGGTGAAGAAGAAGCCAAAAAAGCAGAAGAAGCTTCTAATGCTTTATTTAACGGATCTGGAAGTTTAGATAATATGCCTACTGTAAAATTAGATTCTACAAATATTTCTATCATTGACGCAATTGTTCAAACAGGAATTGCACCTTCTAAAGGACAAGCAAGAACCTTAATCACACAAGGTGGCATTTCTTTGAATGATGAAAAAGTTACAGATGTCAATTATCAACTTTCTGAAACAGATTTTTCACAAGGTTATGCAATTTTAAAGAAAGGTAAAAAAGTATTTTATAAATTAGAAAAATAACCATTTGGGGACGTGTCAAAATGGATAAAAATTGTCCATTTTGGTACGTCCCTATTGTTTCATCTACTTCTTTGTACGATTTCTACAATATCTGCAATATATTCTCCTATTATTGGAATATTGAGTGTAACAATTTTTTGTAAAATAATGACTAGAATAGCTGTTATGATGGTTACACCAATTCCAATACCTACGCCTCTAAATATTCCTGCTATAAAATTTCTTTTTATGATTTCTTTTTTGCTTCCAAATATATATGTCCATTCTTCAATATTAGATTTTTGAAATGTTTCTATTAAATGATTGATAGAAGTATTTAGCGCTTCTATCTTTTTATTTTTTATCTTATTAAAAAATCCTGACATAAAAAATCCACCTTACTAATAGAGTGGATTTTTTATATATTTTTTATTCCATTTTTCTGATTTTAATACTTTTTTATTGTATATTTTCATTTGCGGTTATATTTACATTGTTTCCATTTTCTATATCTTCTCCAATTGTATTACTATCAATGGTATTGGTATTGTTTTGGTTATCCGTATTCTCTGTGTTTGAAGCTTCTGCTTCTCTCATTTTTTCTAGAGAATCAATTAATGTTTGTAATCTCTCAATATCACTTCCCATCATGCTCCAATCACTATTGTTCGTAGACTCTTTCAAGTTTTGATTAGCCTTTATAATAGAATCGATTAATCCATCAATATCCTCTGTATTTTCTACTTCAATATCTACTGCAGAATTTGAAAGAAGATTTTTTAATGCTTCTTGTAAAGTATCTCCTATTGCTACTTTATTCCCTGATGCGACTACTACCTTTTTTAATAATGGTATTTCTGATTCATTAATCATGGTTTGATAAATTGGTTCAACATACAATAATGTATTTCCTACTGGTACAATAATCATTTGTTTTGTGATTCTTGTTCCTGTTGTTTCCAATGTTGCTAATTCTGATGATATTGCTTCATCTTCTGCTATTTGATTATCTAATTGTGTTGGACTTACAATATTGCTATCTGCTGAAAATGTACATAATTTTAATTTATTTGTTCCACCATCTGTTGTTCCTACTAAGTATGAAATAATATTTTGTCTATCATTTTGTGTGTAGATTTGCATTAATCCTAATTCTTCCCCATCATCTGTTTTTACCATGATATAGTATGGTTCTAAATAGGTTCCTGTTGATCTTGTTGTATTTAAGCTATTATATTTAACAAAATCCCATAAATCATCTGAACGATATAATACATCTGGTCTAACATTATGATAAATCTTTAATAGTTCAGCTTGTACATTATATAAAAATTCTGGATATACAAAATGTTGTGCTATATCTTCTGGGATTTGTTCATCTAAGTCTGCAAATAGAGAAGGATATATATTTCTGTATGCCATTGCAATTGGATCTGTTCTATCTGTGATATAGAAGTCCATTGTTCCATTATAAGCATCAATAATAACTTTTACAGAATTTCTAATATAGTTAATATCTCTTGTTCCACCTTCATGCTCAATTTCTGTATATTGTGAATATGGATAACTACTTGAAATTGTATAAGCATCTAATACCCAATAAATTTTTCCATCATCACTAATAACTGTATATGGGTTTTCATCATACATTAAATATGGCAATGCTTTTTTTGCTCTTTCTATAATATTTCTATTGATTAATATTTTACTATCACTTGTAATTTCTCCAGAAAAAGCTAAATTGATATCTCCTTTATACATTGCTAAAGCAAGCCTATCCAAAAATCCTAATTGTAACCCTGCTTCTCCATCATATGAAGATGTCACATCATTACCACTTTCATCTGTATAATCATATTCTTGTTTATTTTTTGTATTTGTCGCAATAATGGCACTATTATCTGTACTAAAATAAATTCTTGGTTCTGTTATATCAACAGCTTCATCATTTCCAGATACATTTTTTTGAACATATTCTATATTACCCGTTTCTGTGCTTTCTGTTGCAGATGTAATTATTTCTCCATAACCATGTGTATATTCATAAGTTTTATTGCTATATGTTCTATCTGAGCTTGTAATTTCTCTTGGAGATATATAAACAATTTGTTCTTGATCTCCAATTTTGTATTTTGCCAAGTTTGCACTTCTATATGTATAATATCCTGTACTAGTTTGTGTATTTTCTAAAGTAATTAGTACAGCATCTTCACTAATAATTGGTATATTATTCACTATATTGACATTTGCATTTAATTCTTGCTCTGTTACTGTTCCAGAATATTCTACTGCTGTTTCATCTACATCTAGTCCATAAGCATTTTTTGTATTTTCGATATTTTGTGAAATATAGGTTCTTTCTCTATCTAATTCATTAGAATTAACATAGATTAAATCAAATGCAACCATAACTACGAATAATGCTACTAAATAGATAGGAATAACTGCTAAATTTTTTAGTACTTTTGCCGTATTTCCTTGCTTAAAATATTTTAATGCTCTATAAGCAAAAATAACAATCACAAAGGCAAATATGATATATCCCCATAGTTTTATAGTAGATTCTGTCATTCCAGCTCCATTAATTTCTATATTGTCATCAATTGTTAAAATTTTTCCGAACATTAAATTCTGTGTACTTAAAAATGTAATAATTGCCACTCCTATAATAATAAACAAAACATTTCTAGTTAATTTTTTCATAAATAAACTATCTTTTAGCATATTTCTATCTACGCCATCAAAATATCGATTAAATACAATTATATAATATACTGTCATATAAATAGTTAGCCCAATCACAATTCCTACTATATAATACACCAACATTTCAATCAAAGGTTTTTGAAATACATAATAACCAATATCTAGTCCAAATATAGGATCCGTTATCCCAAAAGAGGTATTTGCCATAACCAACATAATATTTTGCATCATAGCATTTGAAACCAAAACACTTATAATAATAGAAATCACCAATGAAATAGATTTATTTAATAATTTTGGCATTTCCTTTTTTTCTTTATCAAAAAATGGCTTTAATCCTTTCTTGATTCCTCTATTCGTCATATAAATCACAAAGAATAATATAACAAAGTTGATTGCCATAAGTGCATATCGATAAATTAAGTTTGTATAAAATACATCTAGATAATTTTCTCCTAATTCTAAATACTCTAAATAACTACCTCGAACTTGTATATAAGACATAATGGCAAATATTAAAATAAATGCAATTACTAATATCATTCTTATTTTGCTTTTTTTATTTGTTTTCTCAGATTGGTTAATTTCTTGTTTCTTCTGGTTAATATCTTGTTTTGTAGGATTTTCATTTTCCACAACATCTTTTTTTCTTTCTTCTTCCAAGATGACTCCTCCTTTTCTCTAACATTCCCTTTACTTTTAATTTCCAAATTTATTCACAATCTTTTAAGTTCGAATTTTGAATATTTTAATAATTTTTACTATTTTACTTTTGCATGGACTTTGAGGACTGTTCCTAAAGTTCTAAATAATTGCTTTTACAAAATCTTCTGCATTAAAGATTTCCATATCATCAATTTGCTCTCCTACGCCAATAAATTTTACAGGTATTTTATTTTCTTCTACAATTCCAATGACTACGCCACCTTTTGCTGTACCATCTAATTTGGTTAATACTAATCCTGTTATATCTGCCTCTTCTTTAAATGCTTTTACCTGTGAAATCGCATTTTGTCCAGTTGTACCATCAATAACTAATAATACCTCTTTATCAGCTTCTGACATTTCTTTATTAATTACTTTTTGAATTTTGTTTAACTCATCCATTAGATATTTTTTATTATGAAGTCTACCTGCAGTATCAACAATTAAGACATCTGCATTTTTTTTTCTTGTGATTTTAATAGCATCATATACAACAGATGCTGGATCCACACCTTCTTCTCTTTTTACAATATCTGCACCTGAACGTTTTGCCCAAATCTCTAGTTGCTCTACTGCTGCCGCTCTAAATGTATCTGCTGCTGCAACAACTACCTTTTTTCCATCTTTTGCTAAACGATTCGCAATCTTTCCAATAGAAGTTGTTTTTCCTACGCCATTGACACCAACCACTAATATGACTGATGGCTTCGTATTTAGATGTAAGTTTACATCTGTTACCTCTAGTATTTTTTGCATTTCTTCTCTTAATGCTTTTTTGACATCTTCTTCATCTTCTATTTTTTCTTTTTTCATTCTCTCTCTTAGGCTATTAATAATTTTTACAGAAGTATCCATTCCAATATCTGACATAATTAAGATTTCTTCTAATTCTTCCAAAAAGTCTTCATCTACTTTTCTAAAGCTACTAAATACCGTATTAATTTTTTCATCAAATGATTTTTTTGTTTTATTTAATCCATTTTTTAATTTATCAAAAAATCCCATAGCTAAATTTCCTTTCTCTTTTTATTGCTTTTGTTTATGATTTTCTTTTGACATTATCTATTTTAACATATTTTTTCTGATATTTCCATTGATTTCAAGATTTTCTTTCATTTATCTATATTTTTAAGATTCTTTATTTTTAAGATTTTAATTTAGTTTTTGATTTCTTCATGAAAACCTATTTTATTTTCTAGTTCTGTAGAATAAAAAAATGATTTTCCTAGGTCACGAAAAAAACCAGCATTACGCTGGTATATTTTTCGGCCATGTTTAGTTTTTTAGTCACATTTTCATACTACTTCTTAGTGCCACCGTATGTCCTTATAAATTCTTCTCTGAATTCCCGGATACTCCTGGGAATTTCATAATTTATCTGCATCTCTTTTAATATTGATGCAACTGTTCCAAAACCTCCTTCAAAGAAAAGTCTTGACACATTTTTCATGTCTTTTCCCATTATAATCATAACAATTACTATTATGGCTTTATGACGCATTGACAGTTCCTCTACAACAATATGTGTTGGTTTTCCCATTTCCTCACAGTAATATACCTTTGTTGATTTGGTTCCTAAAACTCTTACTCTAAAACAAATCCGATTTACTTCTTTCACCAGTTCAAACTCATTTATTTTTTTTGAACTGTCCGTAAAATTATATAAATTTTGAATTTTTACTGCCTCATTTCCATTCATAACATTCTTTTCCTCTCTCTTTTTAAATCACATGGCTAGTTGCAGTTCACAACATATTTCTATTATATATTATTTTATGTAAATTTGCAAATCTGTATGTAATTGTGTTTGATGCACTTTCATATACAAAAAAGAAATCTCAAACACTTTTGAAATTTCTTTTTATTTACTTTATAACCTATTAGTTCTGTCCCTTTTGTTCAATTTTTAAACGTTTAGAACGTGCTAAATCGTTCAAGGATTAAAGATGAGGGAATTTTGAGTTCTTCCCTAAAATTCCAATTTATTCTAGTACAAATAATTCTCCCAATGGTCTTGCCTCATTTATTCTTCTAATTGCTTCTGCAAATAATGGTGCAATTGTTAATACTTTTATCTTGCTACTTTGTTTTTGTTTTTCTTCTGGTAATGGAATTGTATTTGTAATAACTAATTCTTTTATTGGAGATGCTTCAATTCTTTGTACAGCATCTGCTGATAATACACCATGTGTACAGCCTGCATAAATCTCTTTTGCATGAAATCTCTCTAAGATTTTTGCTGTTTCAATTAAAGATCCTGCTGTATCAACTTCATCATCAAAAATGATGGCTTCTTTGTTTTCAACATCACCTATAACGGTTGTCGCTATTGCTCTATCATCATTGCCTGCTCTTCTTTTATCGATTAATGCGATTGGACATCCAAAATATTCTGAATATTTATATGCTTTTTTTGAACTTCCTGCATCTGTTGCTACAATTACCATATCTTTTAAATTTTTCTCTTTAAAATATTTTTGTAAAATGTTTTGTGCTGATAATCTGTCACAATTGATATTAAAATATGCTTGAATTGCTGGATTATGCAAATCACATGTAATAACTCTTGTTGCTCCTGCTGATTCTAATAATTGTTGCATTAATTTTGCTGTTACTGGTATTCTTGGTTGATCTTTCTTATCTGATCTTGAATAAATATAATATGGTAAAACCACATTGATATTTTTTGCTGATGCTCTTTTAAATGCATCAATTGCTATTAACAACTCCATAACTCTTTCATTTACTGGTGGTGTTGTTGTTTGAACAATATACACATCTTGTTCTCTTACAGTTTCTTTAATTTGTACAAAAGTATTGTCATTTTTAAATTTTAGTATGTCCATTTGTCCTACTGGTAAATTTAGATAATCACATATCTCTTTTGTGAAATTTTCTGCACTTTTACAGGCAAAGATTTTGATATTTTCCATTTTTCCTTCTCCTTATATTTATTTTACTCTAATAGTATATCATCTTTCTTTAATTTTTCCAAGTATTATTCAAAATTCGACATATTTTTTTAGTTTTTTATGCAATTTTCTTTCTTTTTATCTCACGATAATGCAAAAAATAGTCATTATCTCGTTCAATATAATGACTATTTTAACTTTCTATATTTCTCTTAATAAACCTATATATTTTGCATACATATATCATTTAATTATCTAATACAACATAATGGTGATTTTTATATATTAGTATATCTATATTCTCCCCTACAGTATATATATTGTCTGTAAAATATGTACTTTTGATTTTCTTTCCATTCAAATCTACTATTAAATAATATCTTGTAGAATTTACCGTATTAAATTCACTTTTTATTTTTATAATTGTACCGATTTCCCTATATCCATTTTCAAATGCTTCTTTTCGATGAATATAATAATCGATAATTCGTATGGCTCCTAATATTATATTTTTTGCAATTAATAACATAAGAATTAAAAAAATGATGATGAAACATATTATTACAATATTCAATGTTATATTATCACTTGATACTATAAGAAGCCCCATAGCGCCAATTATCATTATAGCTAGACAAATCACTATCAACATGATAATTCCATCTAATATAACATTTAAGTTAACCATTTTCCTATTGGATGCTATTCCACCTATTATGATGAGTAGAATTATAAATATATATTTCATAAAAATCTCCTAAAATCAATCTAACTATATTCATTATTCTTTGTGTTACATATCAATTTCCTCTTCATCAATAATTGTTAATCTTTCTCTTCTTTGATTATCAATTATTTTATCAAGACGCTCTATTATATCTTTTAGTTTTTTTGTATCATTTACAATTATAACCCCATCTTCCAGAGATATTATTCCTTCTTTGGCAAGTGATTCTACTTGAACAAATTTTTCCAAAGAATATGGATCAATTGTGATAGATTTTCCTTTTGAAACTGCTTCATGCATTATCTTATATATTTCACTTGTATATTCATTAAGAGCCATTCTTCTATCTTTCTTTTCTAGTTGGTTTTTAACTTTCGATGTATCAACCCCTGATTCAAGAATCATAATTCCATTTTCAGTTTCTTCAGAAAGTATATACCAATCCCCACTTTCGCTCATATTTACTCTTAATCTATCCGCATCTGTAAGTCCCAAATCATATATTCCAAAACAGCTTGCAACTTCAGAAATATTAATTGGGTTATCTTTAAAAGCACTTTTTCTATCATTTTTTTGTACCATAGTAGAAATTGATTCAATTTTATCAATATCGATATCAAATCCCTTTCTTCTGAAAACATCTCTTGTTTTCGTATATCCTACTCCATAGTCTCCAACATCTTCAGTATAATGTACATGATTCTCTTTGCCGAACTCATCATTATGTGCTATAAGTACAGCCTTTGCAGCATCTGAATATAACGGTCTTGAATAAGCACCTGTATATGTTTTTCCAGCTTCCAATGGTGCAACAGTTACCAGATTTGGTATAGTAGCACTTTTTTCTGAAGATAGATTTCTTACTAAGTCATCACAACCAACTCCCATTCCAACATCTTTAATCACCATTGATTGATATTGTTGTTCTGTAATCTTTCCTTGTTCTAGCAGTTTTTTCATTTTTATTTTATCTGTTTCAATCATTCTTTTAGCTGTTTCTTGATACACTTCCATTATTTCGTCAAAACCACCAATTTGTTTTAATTGATCTTCAACTTTATGTGGAATTTCAACATTATCAAAACATACTCTATTACCATTTCTCCAAGTCCAACTTTGAGAAACAATACCTATTGGTTTTCCAATTTCATCTAATTCTTCTACTACAAATAATGCTCCATTTCTTTCTGTTGCAGAATGTATCATTGAACTTTCTCCAGGTTGATTTTTACCAATTGTTTGACAACAGTTAGTAATTTCTCCAATTACAAAATGAAGTGGATCATCCATTCTTACAATTCTACCTCTATAACGTTTTGTTTCAGCTTGTTCTTGTGGTATGGTTTGATATTCTCTTTTTTTCATGTCTTGGAATAGCTTTAATGCTATTTCAGCTTGTTCTTCTGTAAGACCTGCATTTCTTGCTTGATATACTACTTCATGTTCTCCTCTACCTACTTTTAAGTTAGAATATACATCTGTTGACAATTTTAATAACAGATTCTCTGGAGTTAACGTACCTTCAGTATATCTCGTATTAAATCCAGACTCTTCTAAGTAACTATCAAATTTAGAAGCTAATATTGGAAATTTTATATATAAATCTGGATTTCCTATAAATTCATCTTCATATTTTAAGAAAAACTCTTTAAATTTTTGTGAATATGGAAGTTTTAATGTTGAAAACATATTCTCAGCTTTACCATATGTAAATAACTCTCTATAATCATCATTAGTTAACAATTCATATAGTTTTGATTTTTCTTCTTCACTTAATTCTCTTAATCCTATTGTAGGTTTTGTTTCAACTTCTATTCCAGATCCTTCTGGATATATTGCTTGATCTAATCTCTCAGCCTCTTCATATGTCATTTTTTCTGTTTTATAACATACATTTGTAGTTAATTTTCTTATCCATCCCTTTCCTATTTTTCCAGATTCCTCTTTTAAGTCATCAACAATGGAATGATTTAATTTCTCACTCCATTCAGGATTGGAACTTAAATCTCCTGAAAAAGAAACCATTTCTTCTAAGTGATCTGTTACATGAGCAGAGTAATATGGATCTCCATTTTCTTTTACTCTTGAAAATTCTCTTTCTAGATATTCTCTTACAAGATCAGAATCTACTCTTTCTGAATTTTTCAAGCTATATTCTAATGCATTTCTATAATGCATCTTTATCATATTTTTTGTTTTTTGGTTTTCTTCTATATTGGTATCAATTAATACAGAATTGTTTTCTCTCACAGAATCTAATTTTTGAGCAGTACTAATTCCAATTACTCTTTCTACTAATTGATTTATTTTATCATTATCAACCTCTATATTATTTTCTCCTAGTGCTTCAGTAAGTAATGACGTAATGTCTTTATCATATCCTTCTTGAATTCTCTTGTTTATACTCATAAATATTTTACATGTTGGTTTAGAAGTAATTTTTTCTGCTGTTGGCATTAAAGTTGGAACACCTTCTAATAATTTACCAATAACTTTGATATTACCAGATATTTCAAATTTTTTCTCGTAAAGAGATTTTATTACTTCATCTTGTTCATATATCCTACTTAATGTATCTTCATCAATTTGTGGTGCTCCTAATAATTTTTTTGATTCTTCATATCCTAAAAATCCAAGCATATGTCCTAAAATTTGTTCATAGCTATCTCTTGAATATCTATTAGAGCTATGTAACATATTTGATGAACTTAATGCTTTATATTGCCTTAATGCTTCTCTTGATTGTTTTTCTGGATCTAAATGTAAAACAAATCCTGGATTACGTACAAAATCTTCAACATATCTTCTTTTTAAAGATTCAAACTTGGCTTTAAATTCATCCTCTTGTAATCTACTTTCAAATTGTTCATCACTTAGTTTTAATCCTTGCATTAACTCTTCACGCGCATATTGCTCTGGATAAACTTCTAGAACTTCTTTTAATGTATTAGTATTTTCAATATTAAATCCATAAAGTTCAAATGCGCTTGGATCTATTTTATATAAATCTGTAATCGTATCTATATCAAACATTTTTGTGATATTTTTTACTACATCAGCATCTTTTATTAAATTGAAAGATTTTCCACGTAAAAATGGTTGATATTCTTTATTTAGTAAATCTTGTAATGTCAATTTGTGAAGTTTCGCAGTATTTTCTGTTTTTCCTTCTTCATAGTAAAGTGAATAAAATTTTGCTTTTAATTCTTCTGGAGCATTTTCATCTAAAATTAAATCTGGATGTTTTTCTTTAAAGAATTCTGGTGTATATGGTTCTCCATATTCTAGTGTTCCAGATAATATTTGAGTTTCCACTTTGCTTTCAATTATTTCTCTCAAATCTTCCAAGCTTTTTATGTTCTCAAATGATTGTTCACCCTGTGTGCGCATTTTTTCATAATACATTTCTGCCATTTTTATTGTTTTTGCATTATTATTTATAAATCTTAAAAGATTACTTTCAGAGCTATCTAGCATTCTTAAAGCTTCACTAAATGAAAAAACTCTACCATAATTATTAGGATCTATAAAATATATCACTGGCAATTGAATGCCAAGTTCAAAATCTTTTCCTTCTAAATAATTTATCCAATCAGGGTGAATTCCTAAGTCTCCCATATCTAGTGTTTTTGTATAAAATTTATCCTGTAATTCTTGTGGAGCCTCCTCAGATAAGAACATTTTTGGAAATTTCTTTTTAAATTCAGGAGAAAAATTTCTAAAATCAATTGGTTGGAGTTTGGTATAATTGCTATCTGTTGGACCTTCTACTATCAATCTTCTTACACATTCTTCAAAATCTTCCATAGTATAAGGAGCACTGTAATCTTCTGGGTCATCTGATCTATAAAATATAGTTTTATTTGGATCGTGTTCATTACCAGCATAATGGAAATAATAATCTCCCATTTTTCTTGCTAAAGCAAAATCATCTTTAGAAAAGACATTTCCATTTGCTTTATCAAATTCCATTACAGTTTCAAAACCATAGTTAGAAAATAATGAAACTACGCTACTATCTTCAAAAACCCTAGGCGAAATACCATAGCTCTCTATTTTTTCTTGAGTTGTATATTTCATTATAGTATCAAAACGATATCTATCATTTTTATCCAATCTACTTGCTAAAGCCTCTAATGAATAATATCTTTCTAATGTTTTTTGGGTTTCAACATTTAAATTTTTATCATTATTTAACATTAAAATAATTTCTGCACGTACACTTTCTAAATTTTCTTCGCTAGATGCTCCTAAATCCATCCTTTTAGCTAAACTAAACATATGGTTTCGATTGGAAATTAGTCCATTACAGACATCTGGAAAATTATCAAAAAGATAATATAACTTTTCTTCTGTTATTCCTTCAAATAGACTTGGAGAATATTCATAGTCAGAAAGTTTTTGAACAAATTTTTTTTCTCGAAACATTTCTTTATTATCATAAATATCCTTAAGAGATATACGTCCATTTAAATATTTTTTAGCTAAATCATCATTATTCCCAAAATCTATAATCCTATCATCTGGAATAAGCTCTCGTACTTTTGGAACGCTAATCACTTCTTTATATGTTTCAATTGATAGATATGGTCTGGATAAAGTTTCTTCCGCAATTTCTCTTAGCATATCATCTAAATCTGTTTCCTTTATTTCGCCTTCATATTCTTCTATTTTTCTCATAAAAGAATTAGATAATATCCAACTTTCAAAAATACTTGTATCTATTTTTTTTGCAATATCAGTAGGAATTTTGTTAAAAAAATTTCTAGCTTTTTCTGTTACTCTACCTTTTAAAATTTCATCATATAAATCATGTTTTAATATGTCTTCTACTGATAATTGTTTTCTATAATATTTTTTCTTTACCTCTTCTGGTATATTTTTATCTAAGAATTCTTCTTGATGTTGTTTCATAAATTCTTCATCAAAAGATTCATCATCATAACTTTGACTATCAAAATCAAAGTTTCTTACATTACATCCTTTTAATCTAACTGTACCATATCTATTGCTTGAATCCATTATATTAAAATCAATATTGGCACCTGTTCCTTCAAAATCAAAACCTAAATCATAAAAACCTTCGTATTCATCAAAAGGAATCTCTGATAAATCACTACTATGTATTTCAGCATCTATTTGGTCAAATTCCTCTTGTATAGCTTGTTCTTCTTCGTCTGTCATCATGATTTCCTCATTATCCACTTTGTTTATTATCTCTAAAAATGCTGAAGTTCTATTTTTAATTTCTCTAAATCTTTCTAAAGACATTTTTGGCATAACTAACCCCTTCTTTTTTTACATTTTTTTATTTCTTCTTTCTATTTTTTTTTGAATAGATTTTTAATTTTTTCAAATATTCTCTTATACCATGGATTAATTACTTCTATTAGTGCTGTTTCCTTATTTTCTTCGTTAAAAATATGATTTGCTTTTTCTACAGAATTATTATTAGTTTTATTTTCTGTAATTGTCTTTTCTTCTATTTTTCCAGTATATTGTTTATAATACTCATCTAAATTCACTTCTTTTCCTGATGGGTACATAATTTTCTTTTTATAATAGAATTTATTTATCTTATCATTTAATTTTTCTGAATTTAATAGTGAACTATTTACAAATACATTTTGTGATTTTGCCAAATTAATAAACTTATATGCTACATTTGAATCTTTAGTATAAATAGATACACTTTCCGGTTTAAACTTATTTATTGTATCTAAAGCTTCTTCTAAAGAACCTCTGATTATTTCAAAATCAATATTATTTTCTGTTAATCTTTGCTTTTCTTTTTCTATTTCATAAACAAATGAATTGTCTTGATTGTATATCATATATTTTTCAGAAAATTCCTTTTGTTTTATATTAACATTCCCATCTTCTATTTCAATGACTTCATCAAATTCTTCGTAGTAACATTCTTCGAATGGTAGAATCATTAAAGTATTACGGCTAATATTAAATTTTGCCAATGCTTCAGCAAATATGATTAATATCATATTTGACAGACTAAATTCATAATATTCTGTTTGTGAAATTGTTATTGTATTTCTAGATTTAATTCCTCCAACAAAATATTTAATAACTTCTAATACATCATTCGTTTCTACTACAATATTTCCAATTGGCACTGGATATACACCGCTATAATAATCTTTACCTTGTTTATATCCATTTGCTTTTTTATAATAATCTTTCTGTCTATATGCATTATTAAATTCATTTAAAATATCCTTAAAAGATATATCACTTTTATATAGTTCTATCATTTGTTCCAAACTTGATCTATTTGCAATTAATCTTGTAGAAATATAGTTTAAAACACTATTAGATAAGTCTTGTACATCTTTTAAATTATATATTTCAAAAGCATTATTCAATAATTTAAGCTCTTCCATACAATTTCTCCTTTGTTTCTTATATTATATATAATATCAATAAATATATATTAAATCAATATATTTTTCTTAAACTTTTCTTTACATTCTATGGTATTCTATAAATAGCCCCTCTCCTCCAATTTCATTTACCAATATATCATAACTATCAGCAAAACTCAATGTCAACAATTTAGAAAGAAGTCCCAAGAATTACTATTGTAGTTCTTGGGACTTTTTGGGATTCTCCATAACAAAGAATCTATTTTTCGTAATCTGGCACATTTAAGGTGATTTCTATACCACCATCTATTTTCCTAACCTGATATTCTGGTAATCCATGCATCTTTTCATAGACCCTATCCAGTATATCTTTCGGAAACCCGGTATTTTTAAAATAGACCATTCTATCAATCGTTTTTGGTGAATCTTTTAATGTATCCTTACCACATCTCAGTAATTTTTCTGAGGTTGCATGTCTCGTAAGATCCGCACAAGACAATTGATAAAATTTATTGTCTTTGTTCGAAAATGCAACCGAACAATCAAACTTACCCGGACTATATGACTTTTCCAGTCTTATCTTCCAAACCGGTCTCTCTTTATTTGATGCCCGGAAGAGAGCTATAATCATTGCTATCATCGCTTTGGTTGCTTTTTTCTTTGATTTTTTTAACTCTTGCCGTTCTTTTACAAGTTTAGCTGATTCTTTTTTTATTCCCATATAAATCCTCCTTTTTAAGAATAACAAGTAGCCTTTTGCCAGATTACTGCTTTAAAAGTTTTCATGGCTTAAATTATATCATATTTACATAAAAATAGCAAATTCAACAATCGCTAAATTTGCCTATAATTCATAAAATTTTGGAGCGATTACGGAGCAGGTATGCGAAAAAATATAACTGCAATGTAATGCTCTTTTTATATAATTCGATTTATTGATTTTAATTTAACATAAGTTTTATAATTTTGCAAGCATTATAGTAAAATTAAGCACGAGCTGAATTATTACTAATCCAACTCGTGCTCTGACTCTTACATGCCACTTCTTACGAATTCAGCAGTGAACAACTCATCCTCATATTCAATGTGAAGCACAACCTTGTCGATGTAGGTATCAGTATCTTTGTAATCCTGATCAACAGTTACCATACCATTGCATTCTTCTGTAGCAATGATGTTACCCTTATAGTCATAGAAATCTGTCTGATAAATATGTCCGTTGGATACGAACTTAACGTTCCAATCGTAATCATCTTCCAAACATTCTTCTGACCAGTCGCTAAGCATAAACAAGAACTGTCCTTTAGCTTCAGGTCCCAACACATAGTTGGATGTACAAAAGATAGATACGCCCTCTTCAGTTTCAACAACATTAGAGGTGTACAGGTCACCGTCTGTGTTTCTCACATAGGTAAGAGGTGTTGATGTCTTCTCTGCCTGTTCGTCTGAACTTGCATTTGATGCACCACATGCAGTAAATGCGAAGATGGTACAAATGCACATCAGTGTTGCCAAAATTTTTTTAGTCATAGGTTTTTCCTCCTAAAATTATCTGGAGGTTTACACAGCCCCTCCAGAAAAAAATAATAATTTTTCTCTAGACTTTGCTGTGTAAAGTACACTAGATAAATATATTATAGCATATTTTTCTTAAAATAGCAAATTAACATAATTTTATACTGTTAAACAAATATAAAGCAACTTTATTTTGTTCTGTTGTTGTGCGACAGGCATGTCGTTTAGCTAATCGGTGAAAGTCCGTAGTGGAGGTAGATATCGCCAACCACCTAGAGAAGCACAAGCTATCCAGATATGGAACTTTTAGAAGAAATACTTAACCCAAACCACTTAAACAAGGCATACAAAAAAGTAGTATCAAATAAAGGAGTAGCAGGAGTTGACGGAATAACAGTAGAAGAAGAATTTGATTATCTAAAAGAAAACAAAGACAGAATATTAAATCAAATAAGGAAGAGAAGATATAAACCACAACCTGTGAAAAGAGTTCAAATACCAAAAGAGAATGGCAAGATGAGAAATCTAGGAATACCAACAGTAACAGATAGAATAATACAACAAGCAATAGTGCAGGTAATAAGTCCAATATTTGAAAAGCAATTTAATGATAACAGCTTTGGGTTTAGAGCAAATAGAAGCTGTGAACAAGCAGTAATAAGGGCATTAGAATATTTAAATGATGGGTATGAATGGATAGTAGACATAGACTTAGAAAGGTTCTTTGATACAGTAAATCAAGATAGATTAATAACAATAATAGGAAAGACAATAAAAGACGGAGATGTAGTATCATTAATAAGGAAGTATCTAAGTGCGGGAGTAATGGAAAATGGAATAGTAAAAGCAACGGAAGTAGGAACACCACAAGGGGGAAACCTAAGTCCATTACTAAGCAATATAATGTTAAATGAACTTGATAAGGAACTAGAGGAAAGAGGACTAAACTTTGTAAGGTACGCGGATGATTGTATAATACTTGTAAAAAGTGAAAAAGCAGCAAACCGAGTTTTAACATCAATAACAAAATTTATTGAGAAGAAACTAGGGTTAAAAGTAAATGCAGAGAAAAGTAAAGTAACAAGACCAACCAAAACTAAATACCTAGGATTTAGCTTTTGGATGTCAAAAAGTGGAAAATGGAAACCAAAACCACATCTAAAATCATATCAAAAGTTAATAAGAAAACTAAAGCAACTAACAGACAGAAGCTGGAGTATAAGTCTAGATAACAGAATAAGGAAAATAAATTACTTAGTAAGAGGTTGGATAAATTACTTTAGAATAGCAAATATGAAAAGCAAAATAACTGAAATTGATAAACATCTAAGAACAAGAATAAGAGTAATAATCTGGAAACAGTGGAAAAAGATAAGCAAAAGGCAAAAAGCACTAGAACAACTAGGAGTAGAAACAGAATTAGCTCATAATATAGCTTGTTCAAGAAAAGGGTATCAACTAATTTGTAAGACCGATTGGTTAAAATTTGCGATTAATATAGAGAGGTTAAGAAAAAGAGGTCTAGTATTTCTACTAGACCAATATACAAAAGTACATATTGAATGTACAAATTGAACCGCCACTTGCGAGAACCGCTTGAGTGGTGGTGTGAGAGGGGAGAAACACATTAAGTGTTATCCTCTACTCGATTCCATCTCCATAAGTTTAGCCATCGCGAACATTACAAGTTTATATTTTGCAAAGTTTATTAAAGTAGTTCTATATTCTTCATCAACATCTTTTAGCATTTTATCAAATTTTTCATAGTTTTCTCTAGTATTATATATAAGACCTGACCATCTGCTTTGGCTCATACATATTGCTAGTCTTAATTTATCTTTTATATCCATATCATTTATCATATTTATTAAATATTCAACTTTTTCATTTTCCATATTCTAATTACCTCCATATTAAAATCTTGTATCGTTTTTCTTTCTATTATTTTTATCTTTATTAATTTCGTCTTTTGGCTTAACTTTTCTAGCTATATTATTTGCAATTTCATTCTCGTCGTCAGTAAATATTCCATTTCTATATAAGTCATCACTAACAATTTTATAGTTATTATCTTTGTCATAACAAATTCTTTTATGAAAATGTCCCATAATACTATGCCAAAATTCTTTGAATTTGTGCAATTGAACTTTTATACTTTCTTTTTCTTCTTTTAGTTTGTTAATAATTTTATCTTTAGTAGATAATTCACCTTTTAAATTATAAATTTCTTTATCTTTTTCTTCTAATTGATATTTAAGTGAACGATTTTCTTTTTCTATTTCAAAAGCACTGTGTTCAAAATCTCTTATAGCTACATTTAAGTCATTAACACTTCTAACTGTTTTAGTAGTATCTTTTACATCTTTGGTAAAATTTTTGATTTTTTCAATATCCTCGTTTGAAATAACCATATTATTTCTATTAAACTTTGCTGGTTTCAAATTATCTAATATTTGATTTATATCTTTTGTTGTATTATCAAGTTTATTAGTTTGAATATTCGCTTTATCAAGTTTTTTCTCTTTTTCAGCAAGTTGTTTTTTTATATTTGCATAATTACTCATATCTTTAACATTTATATCTTGATTTCTACCTTTCTGTTTTTCTTTTAATTTTATATCCATACCATAAAATTTATTAAAAGACTTTATACAAGCATTTCTCATTTTATCTTGAATTTTAGTTAATGATTCTTTTGTAAATAGTTGTGATTTTCCAACTTGTTTTTTCATTCCTCTAGTGCAATTTTCTATTATAGGTACACCTACAATGTGCATATGGGGAGATGTTTCATCAAAATGAATAGTAGCATTTGCTATTTTAAAAGTTGGTAAAATTTTGACTAAATCATTTACTTGCTCATTATACACATCAATCATTTTTAGTCTGTATTGTTTATCTTTATCTTTCCAAAACTCCATATCTCCAAGTTCAACTATAATCTCACAAGCAAGGTCATTTTGAGATTCATTTATTTTTATAAAATAGTTATCTATTTTTCTATCATTTCTAGATTGCTTATTATTGTATTCTATACGAGCTTCTTCAAATTCTTCTAAATATAAATCTTTTACATCATTTACAATATCATTTGTACCACGAATTACTCTAATCAATTCTTTATCATTATCATAATCTCTTAAGTTATGCTTATTTACTTTTGATAAAGTATTTGAATTTTGAATAGCATTATTTGATAAAGAAGTAGTGCCAGATACATTTCCTTTAGAAACTTTTTTTGCTATTTTACTTTTGTTTTTATCACTTCCTAAATGAAATGAATAAGCTAATTCTTGTTCCATTAAAAGCACCTCCTTTGAAATTTCTTCGTAGCATAGGACTTTGACTTGTCATAAGTCCTAACCCCCTATGAGTTATGACATACTATCATAACTCGGGGGCTCTGCGAGGCATAAATTAACTATCGCCACTTTCATTTTTACTAAAGTAAAAACAAAACGTGCCACGTTAATTTAATTGTTGCAGAGAAAAGATAAGTGGTATTCTTGCAACAATTATTTATGCTTTTTCTTCGAAGTAATGTGGGTAACAACACCCAAGCGTAATTTTCCTTCTGGTTTAGCCAAGAAGTTTTTAAATTGTTTTATTGCTACAAATCTTATAATCTTTTGATTTTTCTTAATCTTAAATTCTACAGCTCTGTTTCTAATCTTTGCAACTTCTGTTTTAGTATCATAATTTTCGTCAATCTTATCATCATGGAAGTAATATTCTCCCAAATCCATATAGTTAATATCTAATTCTTTTTTCAATGTTCCTATATAATCCTCTAATTGTTCTTTATTTATATTTACACTAACTTTAGCATCTTCAAGTTTTCCATCTCGTTCTATCATAGTAGGAACATCAACAATTCCTTTATCATATAGCTTGTCTATCTGTTCAATAAAGCTACTTCTAAAATTTACTTTTTCTATTTCAAAACTTCCGTCTTTATTTTTCTTTAAAGTAGCAGTATCAATAAATTTAGAAATAAAGCTTTGTTTTTCATCTTTACTTTTCATAGTCCAAAGTTTTAATAAAACATCTTTATACATTTCGTGTTCAGTTAGTTTTTCTCTTTCAATATCTCTTTCAGCCATTAAATGTTGAGGGTTATAATTTTCTTTATCAAAGTCTAATGCGTCAATTCTTTTATTTTCTAATACAGATAGCTTTTCTTCAATTAGTTTATAATCTTCTGAGAAGTCTTCCATCTCTAAAATACCATTCATATATGCTTTTTTTAGTCTGTCTTTCTGTTGCAAAAGTTTCTTTATTTCTTCATCAATTTTCTTACTTTCATCATCTTTCTTTTCAGCAAGTATAGGGTAAAAATATTTTTTAACATGATAATCGTATTCTACTAAGTCTAATATATAATCAATTAAACAGTTTTCAATTTCATCTTCGTTATAGTACAATTTGCAAGTATCACAATAGTAATACATATATTTAGATTTCTTTCC
>CALXEX010000022.1 GCA_944387445.1 uncultured Clostridia bacterium
TATGCACCAGTAGCTTAGTTGGATAGAGTGTTCGGCTACGAACCGGAAGGTCGGGGGTTCGAATCCCTCCTGGTGCACCAAAAGCTTATTTTTAGTGAACAAACTAAAAATAAGCTTTAATTTTTTTATTAATTAATAAATACATTCATCAATTTTTAATACCTTAGCATAATGATCGTCATGAATTTTATTTTGTTTTCATATATTTTTATGAGGTGTTTAGATTGATTATGAAATCGATACATATAAAAAAGAATTATATCATAAGTATATGTATGTCTATGTTAATATTAGTTGTTTTTCTATTATCCACTTTTATTTTCTATTTTAGCCAAAAACATCTGCAATCAATTGAGGTAAATTCCGAAAGTGAAGAAGATTATATAAAATGGGTAGACTTTACTGTTCCTTGTAATGTTTTAAAATTAACTTCAGAATTAGATATCAACTCTCATAATAACAATGAAGAAATTACATATAATTGGATTGAATTATTAGCTTACTTAGCTTGCATTTATGGTGGAAATTTTGATAACTTTAAATCAAGTGATTTAGATAAAATCATAGAAAATTTAAAAAAAGGAAAGACGATGGAAGAACTTACGTCAACATTAACTTTTTATGATTATTATTTAGAAGCTTATTCTGCTATCTTAAGTGGTTTCATTGGTAATTATGCCATTGAAACATTAAATGAAAACAATGAAAAACTGTTTAAAAATCAATATGGCTTAAAAGCTTTTTCACCGATTGCTAAAAATTATTATTTTACACATTATAAAGACTTTGGAAATTCTAGGTCTTATGGATTTAAAAGAACCCATTTAGGAAATGATTTAATGGGAAGTATTGGGACACCCATCATAGCAGTAGAATCTGGCATTGTCGAACAGCTTGGTTGGAATCAATATGGAGGCTGGCGTGTTGGAATTAGGAGCTTTGATGGGAAACGATATTACTATTATGCCCATTTACGAAAAGACCACCCTTATGTAGAAGGTCTAGAAAAAGGTGATACTGTAAAAGCAGGTGATGTTATTGGATACTTAGGAATGACAGGATATAGTATAAAAGAAAATGTGAATAATATAAATGTTGCTCATCTTCATTTCGGCATGCAACTTATTTTTGATGAATCACAAGTAGATAGTCCTAATGAAATTTGGATAGATGTTTATGAAATCATTGAATTTTTAAAAACTAACACATCAGAAGTTTATCTTTCAAATGAAGAAACAAAAGATTACTTTAGAAAATATGATTTAATAGAAGAATTTTTAACAGAGTGAAACGATGATTTCAGGGACGGAGCAAAAAGTCATCGTTTGTTTTGTAAAAAGTTTTATAAAAAAATCTTTATATAAATGATGATTTTTTGCTCCGTCCCTGAAATCATCGTTTCATTTTCCTAATGTTACAACAATGTCTCTTTTGATTTTTCCTCTATTAATTTTTAGTGTTACTTTATCATCTGGCTTCTTGGTATAAATATATTCTCTTAAGTCATTCATTGTTTCTAGTTTAACATCATCTATTTGTGTGATAATATCTTCTTCTTTTATTCCGGCCATATCTGCTGGACCGTTTTTTGTAACTTCCGTTACATAGATTCCTTCTTGAAAACTGCTACTTGTTTCTGTTTCTAAATATGGTATTACTTCTGTATCATAGGCATACATTCCAATTTTAGCTTCTTGATAATCTCCCGTATTTTGATAACTTTCGATAATTGGTTTTACTATATTAATTGGAATAGCAAAACCAATTCCTTCTGCTGAAGATATTTTAACTGTATTAATTCCGATTACTTGTCCATTTGGATAAATGAGTGGTCCTCCACTATTTCCTGGATTAATAGTTGCATCTGTCTGGATTAAATCTGTCATATAGGATACAGTATTCTCTTCTTCTAATTTGATAGTTCTATTTTTTGCACTAATAATTCCTGAAGTAACCGTTCTTCTGAATTCAAAACCAATTGGATTTCCAATGGCATACACCGTCTCTCCTATTTTGATGTTGTCTGAATCTGCCAATGTTACATATTTTAAATTATTGACTTCTATTTTTACAATGGATAAATCAATATTGGAATCACTCCATACAACCGTTCCATTATAATTGTTTCCATTTTCTAATGTCACATAACATTTACTATATTTACTCCCTGTGACATGTTCGTTACTTAAAATATATCCATTTCCTGTAACAATAACACCTGTTCCTAATCCCAATTGACTTTCTGTACTATTTGAAAAGATAGAATCTCCCGCGTTTTTTAATTTTGATATTCCTACAACACTTTCTATTGTTTCTTCAATAACATCTGCTACTGTCTGGCTTTTTTCTTCTACTTTTTCCACAGTTTGTTCCTCTACTGTGGATTGTGTTCTTTCTGCCGTATAATTAGAATCATAAATTTCTATATTATTATATGTAACATATATATAAAATCCTAGTAACCATAAGATTAGCAAAATAAGCATCGTAATCATAATTTTTTTGCCACTACTTTTTTTCTTAGCTCTTTTCAATAAAATCACCTCGAAAATAGTATTCACAATATTCTCAATTTTAGTCAAAATAAAAAGGGATTTTGGAGACAGACTCATTTTCCCTTTTTTATCTTAAACTCTTTTCAATTCTTCATAACGTTTTACTTTTTGTGTTGTTGTTTTTATTAATGGCTCTGTTGTAATCGTTATCTGTTTTATATGTTTAAATACTGGTAATTGCTTATTTATTTCTTTTATTTCTTTCCAAATACTATCTTTATATTCTTTTTCTGTTTTCTCCCCTAATTTTTCTTTTATGATATCTTTATCATATACAATTTTGGCACATAACATGGTATCTGTTTTATCTTTTTCCCTTTGATACACTAAGGATTCTGTTACATAAGGAAGTTTATTAATTAAAAATTCAATTTCTTGTGGATATACATTTTTTCCATTTCTTAAAACAATAATATCTTTTTTTCTACCTGTGACATAGATAAATCCATCTTCTGTTATATACCCATAATCTCCTGTTCTAAACCATCCATCTACAAAAGCTTTCTTGTTTTCTTCATCATTATGATAATATCCCATCATAACACTTGGACCTTTGACTAAAATTTCCCCTTCCCCATTTTCATTTGGATTTTCTATTTTTACATTTAAACTAGGTAAGGCTAATCCTACGGATCCTGGTTTTTTCTCTTTATCTGATTCTGCTGAGATAACTGGTGATGTTTCTGTTAAACCATATCCTTGTACTAAGGCAATTCCAAAATTATTAAATCCTACAATGGTTTCTTTGTCCATAGGTGCTGATCCGTATAATACCAAACGGATATTACCACCTAAATTATCTAATATTTGCTTAAAAATAACTTTTCTTAAATCGATTTTACATTTTAAAAGTCCATTAGATAATTTAATCATTAGATGAATTAGCTTGTCCTTTCCTTGGTCTTGAATTGCTTTTTGAATTTTTTTATACATGGTTTCTAATACTAGCGGAACAGCTACAAATACAGAAACTTTATATTCCGCAAGATTTTTTTGAATATATTTTAAACCATCGCAAAATGCTACTGTACAACCACTATAAAATCCATAAAGAAATGTTACCGTACATTCAAATGTATGATGAATCGGTAAAAAGGAAAGTAATGTATCTGTTGGATATAGTCTTACCCATGAAGCAAAATCTGATAAATTGGCACATATATTTTTTTGTGATAACATTACAGCTTTTGGGAGATTGGTAGTGCCAGATGTAAATAACATTATTGACATTTTTTCTGGATTGATTTCCACTTTTTCATAACAGTTATCCCCATTTTTTACGAGTTCTTCTCCTTTTTGTAATAACTGTGAAAATTTTTCTATTTCATTATCCTTTATGTCATCCATGCAAATTAACATTTTTAAATTTGCATTCATATCTTTTTTTAGTTTTTTCATAACTTCTACATATTTTTTATCAAATATGGCTACTTCTGCCTCACTTCTTGTTACCAAGTTCTCTATTTCATTATCTGGAAGGGCTTTATCTAATGGAACAATAATCATATTACCACTTGTAACAGCTAAATACGTAATACACCATTCATATCGATTATTTCCTATAACCACAATCTTTTTCTTTTCTAAACCTTGTTTTAACAATGCGGTTGCAAATGCTTTTATATCTTTTCCTACTTGTTCGTAGGTTTTTTCCACATACTCTACATGTTTTAGATCTCCATTTTTTTTATATTTATAGGCTACTTTATCTGTATAATTTTTAACAGAATATTCTATCATTTCCCTATAATTTTTTACAATTCTTGGCTCATATACCTTTCTATTTTCATTATCTCCCATATGCTCCCTCCTTTTTTCTTCATTCTATATCTAATTTTTCATATTTTCAAGACCAACTACGCTTAAAAAAATAAAATTTAAGTTATTTTGTAGAATAATTTGCTTTTTTTTCCATTTATATGTATAATCTCATTAGCAAGAAAAATTAAAGGTGATGTTGAAATGAGTATTTTAGATTATGAACTAACAAATCCACAAAAATCTATTTTATTAACGGAACAATTTAATGAAAACACTTGTGTTTCAAACATTTGTGGAACATTATCTATTCCTGAAAAGATTGATGAAAATGCTTTCGAAAAAGCAATTAACCTATTTATAAAAAACAATGATTCTGTAAGACTTTATCTAACACAAGAAGGTCCTGATATTAAACAGTGTTTAAAAGACTATTCTTTTGAAGAAATTGAAAAAGTAAATATTACAGAGACATATCCTTTATCAGCATTGGAAGAGGATGTAATTAAAAAACATTTTACACTTTTAAATAGTAATTTATATCGTTTTGTTATTTTTAAAAATTCCGATGGCACAGGCGGATTTATGGCAAATTTGCACCATATGATTTCTGACGCTTGGACCATGAGTTTATTAATTGACCAAATCATGAATACTTATGTTTCTATTATTCAAAATACCCCTATCCAAGATACAAAACATAGTTCTTATTTAGATTTTATTGAAGAAGAGAAAAAATATTTAGAGAGTTCTAAATTTGAACGTGCAAAAAACTTTTGGGAAAATCAATTTGATCATTTGGAATTTTCTTATTTAAAAGATTTCCAATCTGGTTCATATGAGGCAATTAGAAAAAGTGTAACTCTTTCTAAAGAAGAAACCAATACTCTTGTAGAATTCTGCAATAGCCATAAAGTTTCTTTATTTTCACTTTTTATGGCCATTTTGAATATTTACTTAGCAAAAATTAACAATACGAATTCTTCTATTGTCGGTACACCTATTTTAAATAGATGTAATTTCAAAGAAAAAAATACTACAGGAATGTATATTAGTACAGTTCCTTTTCGTATGGAAATTGATAAAAATTGTTCATGCATAGATTTTATTGAACAAGTTTCTAAACATGAATTATCTGTTTTTAGAAACCAACGTTATCCATATAATCGTTTACTAGACACCATTAGAAAGAAATTTAATATTTCTAAAAATCTATATGATGTTTGTTTATCTTACCAAAATGCAAGGAATCACAGAAACAGTTGTGCTGTGCCATATTCTTGTAAATGGTTATTCAATCATTGTGTTGTAAATAATTTAGACATTCATCTATATGATATTGATGATACTGGTATGATTAGCATTTATTATGATTTTAAAAAGGAACTTTTTACCTTAGATGAAATCAATTTATTGCATGAACGCTTAATGGCTATGTTAACACAAATTATAGCAAATCCAGAATTAAAAATTAAAGACCTTGAGGTTGTTTCTCCAAGAGAAAGGACCTATATTTTAGAAGAATATAATCATACAAAAACAACCGATAAATTTGTTTCTGTTTATGATTTGTTTAAAAAACAATTGCAAAAAACGCCTGATAGATTAGCAATTTGCTATAAAGATACAACACTTACTTATAAAGAATTAAATGCGTTTGCTAACTTATTAGCTTTAAAACTAAAAGAACATAATATTCATACAGGTGATATTGTTTGTTTGGCATTTGCAGATTCTGTTGAGTTTGTGGCAAGTATTTTGGCGACACAAAAATTAGGTGTTTGCTATATTCCAATTGATATAAATTATCCAAATGAGCGAATTGAATATATTGCCAATAACAGTCAAGCAAAATTAATTTTAACACATCCAAATACCTTAAAATCTGTTAAAATTGATAAAAATGCTGTATTTAGAATTTCTTTAGATGACTTTGATTATCAAAAAGAAGATATTGTAAATCTTGATTATGACTTAAAAGAAGGTGATTTAGCTTACATCATCTATACTTCTGGATCAACAGGAAATCCAAAAGGTGTAAGGATTTCTCATAAAAGTTTATCTAACTATATTCGTTGGGGTATAAAACAATATGTACATGGTGAAGAAACGAATTTTCCTTTGTTTTCTTCTGTTGCTTTTGATTTAACAGTAACTTCTATTTATACACCATTATGTTCTGGAAATTCGATTTACATTTACCGAAATGAAAATGCACAGTTATTATTAGAAGAAATTATCAAAGATAACCATGTACAAATTATAAAATTAACACCTGGACATTTTACATTATTACAAGACCTTGATTTAAGCAATAGTATTGTTAGCAAATTTATTTTGGGTGGTGATATTTTAACCAAAGAAATATGTGAAAAAATCACCTCTATGTTTTCTCATCCAATTCATATTTATAATGAATATGGACCAACAGAGGCTACTGTCGGTTGTATGATTTATGAATACCATACACAAGATACCTATACCTCAGTTCCAATTGGTTATCCAATTGACAATACACAAATCTTGCTTTTTAATCAAGATTTAGAATTAGTTCCTTTAGGTCATATTGGAGAAATGTATATTAGTGGAGATTGTTTAGCATTAGGCTATACAGATGAACAAAAAACGCTTGATAAGTTTATTGATAATCCATTTTATCCTGGACAAAAAATTTATAAAACAGGAGACCTTGCTATTTTACATTCAGATGGTATCATGGAATATCTTGGACGTAGTGATTTTCAAGTAAAATTAAATGGATATCGAATTGAATTAGGTGAAATTCAATCTGATTTATTAACACATCCAGAAATTAAAGATGTCTACATTGCTTTAATTACTTTTGATGAACATAAATTTTTATGTGCTTATTATGTATCTGATAAAGAAATTGAGGATTTGTCTAGTTTTTTAAAGAAAACATTACCTAGTTATATGATTCCATCCTATTTTATTAAATTAGATAAAATCCCATTGACCATTAATGGAAAAGTAGATAAATCTGCACTTCCATTACCAAAGAAAAATCACAGTAAATATGTGAAACCACAAAATAAATTAGAAGAAACCTTGCAAGCACTTTTTACAGAATTATTGGAACAAAAAAGCAAAATAAGTGTAGAAGATAATTTGTTTGATTATTATATAGATTCTCTTTTACTAATAAAAGCACAATCTATTTTATATAGTAAAGGAATTTCTATTAATACACAAGATTTTTATGAATATCCTACCATTAGAAAACTAGCCGATTTTCTTTTGGTAGACCAACCAAAAGAAACTACTGTACTAATTGAAAAAATGCCAATTATTAAGGAAATTAAAAGACCTATTGATATGAATCAAGAATTTAGGAGAATCCTTCTTTTTGGAGCTACTGGATTTTTAGGTATTCATATATTATACTATCTATTACACAATACCTCAAGTAAAATATTTTGTGTAATTAGAAAAAAAGACCTTGTAGATCCATTAGCTAGATTTATTAAAAAATTTAATTTTTACTTTCCTGATGTCAATATAGAGCAATATCTATACAGGATTAAAATAGTAGAAGGAAATCTTTTAGATCCTCATTTTGGAATTGAAGAAGAATTATATAATCGTTTAGGAACAACTTGTGACTGTGTAATCGATACAGCTGCACTTGTTAAACATTATGGAAATTATGAACTGTTTAATAAGACAAATGTCAATTCAACTAAAAAGATGATTGCTTTTTGTAAGGAATTTCAAATGCCTTTACACTATATCTCAACCATGTCTGTATCTGGAAATGGATTGGTAAAAACACCTAATGCTGATTTTACAGAAGATGATTTATATATTGGTCAAGATTACAAAAAAAATGTATATGTTAGAAGTAAATTTGAAGCTGAAAAAGCCATTATAGAAGCTTGTCAGAACGATAATCTTATCGCTAGTATTTATCGACTAGGAACGATTACAAATCGTTATTATGATGGTATGTTCCAAGAGAATTTTAGTGATAATGCCTTCCTAAATCGATTGGAAGCCTTCATTAATTTAGGTATTTTTCCAAAAGAACTTTCTCAATTTTGTTTTGAATTTTCACCTGTAGATATTTGTGCAAATTTTATTGTACAATTATTGCAATACCAACAAGAAAATCTAGCAATTTATCATTTGTACAATCATCGCTGTATTTCTGGTGAAAAATTAGTCAATATGATAAATACCTGTGGAGTTTCTATTCAATTTGCTTCTTTAGAAGAATTTAAAAAAGCTTTATCCCAATCTAAATCAAACTATTTTGGTATTACTGCCTATGTAAAAAATATCAATGATAGTATGGTAACACTTCATAATGAAAAAACATTAACGGCTTTGAATGCCTTAGATTTGAACTGGCCTGAAATCACATCTGAATATTTAAATAAAATTTTACTTTACTTAAGAGAAAAATTTAGAAAGGAATGAAATGAAATATGAAATCCATTAAAATTTTTAATATTGATAATGAAAAAAAATTAGCTTTAGTAAATACTTTAATATTTGCACTAATTGCAGGCGTTCTTTATTTTACATTACCCTCTGTATTAAATTATCCACCAAATTCTACAGATAATAATTTTCAAATAGAAATTGTTGGAATAACCTATACAACACAATTTTTAATTATAATATCTGTTTTAGTAATTCTTCTATATATTGCTTTACGATTTATATATAGTAAATTATCTCTTTCAGAGGAAAAATTAAAAAATCCAGAATACATTCGTAAATTAAGGAAAAAATCATTTAATTATCCTTATATGATGCTATTATTTGAAATATTTGTGCCAACTATCATTATTGCTATTTTATTATTTGCCTTTAATACAGAAGCGGAATTAGTCCTTAGAATTACAACTGTTGTGTTTTCTTTTTCTGCTGTGTTTGCAATATTTTCTTACATGCTTAGTAAAAAATTCTTTTCTAACAGACTGACAGCAACCGCAGAACTTGCTAATAATGAAATTACTGGTATTAGATTACCTTTATATAATAAATTATTAATACAAATATTACCTTTGTTTTTATATTCTTTTGTGTTAATTTTGCTAATTTCTATGTCTTTAATGACAAGAGAAAAAGGGGAATTGCTATATCACTTCTATAGACAAGAACTCCTATCTCATTTTAACCAAGAAACTATATATGACATTTCCGAAGCAGAGACAATTTTGAATTCAATAGAATTCAAATCAGAAGGTGACCATGCTGTAATTCTTTCTGCATCTAATGGAGAAGTATATTATTCTCCTGAAAAATTAAATGACTTTTTTATAAAATATACATTAAATTTCTATGATGAAACAGAAGGATATACTTATGAATATTATGGACAAAATCGAGAAGGTGCTGTTATCAAGATTAATACAAATGTGGGAGAATGTTATGTTGGTATCCGTTACTTTGTATTTGGTAATAATTTTGTTACTCCATTCATTTTAATTGCCATACTTTTAATTTTGATAAATTGTTTATTTATCTTTTACATTGGTAGAGATTTAAGTAATGATATTAATAGTGTCATCAACGGAATGAAACATATCTCTAATTCTGATGATGTTATTTATGCTAATAAACTTCCTATCACCTCCAATGATGAAATTGGAGACCTAACAGCTTCCTTTAATGAAATTCAAAAATTGACCAAAACCTATGTAGATCAATTACATAGCAGTCAAGAAACTTTGATGGAAAGTGAGCGTTTAGCTTCTTTAGGGCAATTAATTGGTGGTATTGCACATAACTTAAAAACACCTATCATGTCTATATCAGGTGCCTTAGAAGGTTTATCTGGCTTAATCAAAGAATATGAAGAATCCATTGATGACCCAGATGTAACTTCTCAAGATCACCATGATATTGCTAAAGATATGTCTGAATGGATTTCTAAAATTAAAGATTATACAGAATATATGTCAGACATTATCACTGCTGTTAAGGGGCAAGCAGTTACTTTGTCTGAAGCAGATTCTGTACATTTTACGCTTGATGAATTAGTAAAACGTGTAGATATTTTAATGAAACACGAATTAAAAAATGCCCTTATTTATTTAAATATTTCTATGAAAACAGATGAACATACCGTTATCAATGGAGATATTAATAGTCTGGTTCAAGTTATCAATAACATGATTTCTAATGCCATTCAAGCATATAATGGAGAAACAAATAAAAATATTGAATTAATATTAGAAAGTGATAACAAGAATGTATATATTCGTGTAAAAGATTTTGCATGTGGTATGCCTCAAACCGTTCAAGATAAGTTATTTAAAGAAATGATAACAACAAAAGGGAAAAATGGTACTGGTTTAGGTTTATATATGTCTTACTCAACCATAAAAGCACACTTTAATGGAGATATTACATTTGAATCAGAAGAAGGAAAGGGAACAACTTTTACCATTGTACTCCCACTATAATTTATGCATATTCATTTAAGTTCTTATATTTTAATAAAAGCAAGATAAATATCTTGCTTTTATTAAAACATAGAATTTGAAATAGTTGTATCTGTAGTTAGAAACCGCTAAATTTCTATATTTTAACCTCAAATAAAAATCAATTTTATTACATATAAAATCATGTAAAAAGCTTGATTTTTATTTTTTTTATTAATATAATAATGAAAAAATGAGGTATTAAGAGAGGTTAAAAATGAGAAAGCATTTACAAGGAGTAGAAAATGTAGAAAATAATACTTATCGAATTATTGCTGTTGATGATGAAGAAGGTATTGTTGATTCTTTATCTATATTTTTAAAACGTTCTGGATACGATTTTACTGGTGTTACAGACCCACAAGAGGCCATTAGATTAGTCAAAGAAGAACATTTTGACTTAATGGTATTAGACTTTATCATGACACCAATTCATGGAGATCAAGTCGTTGAAGAAATCAGAAAATTTAATAAAGATTTATATATTCTATTACTAACAGGACATAAAGATTTAGCTCCACCTTTAGAAACAATTAGAAGATTGGATATCCAAGGATATTGTGAAAAAAGTGATAAATTTGACCAATTATTATTACTTATTGAATCTGGAATCAAATCTATTAAACAAATGAATCAAATAAAAGAAATCAATACCAAATTGTCTGATACATATGAAAAATTAGAACAAGCATATTTGGATTCTATCAAAACATTACGTTACACAATTGAAGCAAAAGATATCTATACAAGAGGACATTCTGATAGAGTTTCAGCTTATTCTGTTTTAATTGGTAAAAAATTGGGATTATCAGATGAAGATTTACATACTTTAGAAATTGGTGGGTTATTTCATGATATTGGAAAAATTGGTGTTCCAGATAGTATTTTATTAAAAGAAGCAAAATTAACAGATGAAGAATATTCACAGATTAAACAACATCCAAATATTGGTGTTCATATTTTATCAAATGCTTCTATATTTAATGACATTTTACCAATTGTTGAACATCATCATGAAAAATATGATGGAACAGGATATCCAGGGAAACTTGCTGGAACAGATATTCCATATTTGGCAAGAATTGCTACTATTGCAGATAGTTTTGATGCCATGGCATCTAGAAGAGCTTACCGTGACTCTTTAAGTATTGATAAAATCATTTCTGAATTTGAAAGATGTAGAGGAACACAATTTGATCCAGAATTAGATGATTTATTTTTAGATATATTAAGAAATCATTTTGATGAAATAAAAGAAATACAAGAAAAATATAAGCCGGAATAATAGGGACGTGTCAAAATGGACAAAAATTGGTCAAAAGGGACAGACCTATTGAAAAAAATTGAATTTTAGTTAAGTAAAAAACCAAGAAAAATTCTATAAAATATATAGTTTTTTCTTGGTTAAAATTTTGTTAAGTTCTGTCCCTTTTGACCAATTTTTGTCCATTTTGACACGTCCCCAACCTAACATTTCATAGAAAGTCCGACTTTTTGTCTTTCTTTATCAATTTTAATAACCTTTACTTTTACAATATCTCCTACAGAAACTACATCAGATGGATTCTTGATAAATTTATCACTCATTTCTGAAATATGGACAAGTCCATCATGTTTTACACCAATATCTACAAATGCTCCAAAGTCAATAACATTTCTAACAGTTCCTGTTAATACCATTCCTTCTTTTAAATCATCTAATTTTAATACATCACTTCTTAAAATTGGTTTTGGCATGTCTTCACGAGGATCTCTTCCTGGTTTTGACAATTCATCAACAATATCTGTTAAAGTCATTTCTCCTATATTTAATTCTTTAGCCATTTCCACAATATCTACGCTTTTTAATTTAGTTCTTAATTCTTCTAATTTTTCTTTATTTTTTAAGTCGTTTTTATTAAATCCTAATTGATTTAATAATTTTTCTGTAGGTTCATAACTTTCTGGGTGAACTGCTGTAATTTCCAATGGATTATCTCCGTCAAATATTCTTAAAAATCCTGCACATTGTTCAAATGCTACTTTTCCAAGCTTTGGAACTTTTAATAATTCTTTTCTATTTTTTAATTTTCCATTTTCATCTCTATATTTTACGATATTTTTCGCAATTGTATTATTAATTCCTGAAACATATGAAAGTAATGATGGGGTCGCTGTGTTTACATCAACACCAACTTTATTAACACTGTCTTCTACAACACCTGTTAAACTTTCCGCTAATTTTTTTTGATTAACATCATGTTGATATTGTCCAACACCAATGGCTTTTGGATCTATTTTTACCAATTCTGCTAATGGATCTTGCAAACGTCTTGCAATAGAAATAGCTCCTCTGATAGATACATTAATATCTGGATATTCCTCTGTTGCTAATTTTGATGCAGAATATACAGATGCTCCAGCTTCACTAACAATTACATAATGCACATCTCTGGAAGCCTCTTTTATCATATCTGCAACAAACATTTCTGATTCTCTTGACGCAGTTCCATTTCCTATGGCTATCATATCTACTTTATCTTTTTCAATTAATTTTAACAATTCTTTTTTGGCACCTTCTACATCATTTTGTGGCTCTGTTGGATAAACAGTTGTGTAATCTAATAATTTTCCTGTTTCATCAATGATAGCAATTTTGCAACCTGTTCTGTATGCTGGGTCAAATCCCATAACCGTTTTTCCTTTAATTGGTGCTCCTAATAATAATTGTTTTGAATTTTTTCCAAATACTTTAATGGCTTTATCTTCTGCTTTTTCTGTTAAGTCTGAACGTATTTCTCTATCGATTGATGGTTCTATTAATCTTTTGAAACTATCTGCAATTGTGTCTTTTAACATGTCCGTAAATTGTGTTTCACCTTTGATAACATCTCTTTCTATATATGCTAATATTTTGTCTTCTGGCTTTTCAATTTTTACTTTTAGAAAATCTTCTTTTTCTCCACGATTAATTGCTAAGATTCTATGGCTTGGTATGTATTTTATGGCTTCTTGATAATCATAATACATTTCATAATTTGAGTTTTCTTCTGGTTTTGATGCTTTTGTTTGAATAACTGCCTCTCTATAGCAAATTCTTTTAATTTGTTTTCTATACTGACTATTGTCAGAAATATCTTCTGCAATAATATCTAATGCTCCTTGTACAGCATCTTCTGGACTAGCCACTACTTTATCTTTATTCTTTTTATCCTCTTCTGATAAAGTTTCAACATTCACATATTCTTTTGCAATTTCTAAAATTGGTTTTGTTTCTGTTTGTTCCATAATAATTTTTGCCAATGGTTCTAAACCTTTTGCCTTTGCAACTGTTGCCCTTGTTTTTTTCTTTTGTTTATATGGTCTATAAATATCTTCTACTTCTGCCAATGTTTTACAAATAGCAATTGCTTGTAAGATTTCATCTGTTAATTTTCCTTGTTCATCAATTGATTTAACAACTTCTTCTTTTCTTTGTTCTAAATTTCTTAAGTAATTTAATCTTTCTCCTAAATCCCTAAGAATTTCGTCACTTAGTCCTCCTGTTACTTCTTTTCTATAACGTGCAATAAAGGGAATCGTATTCCCTTCATCGATTAATTTTATTGTAGCCTCTACTTGTTTTGGCTTAATATTTAATTCTTCTGCAATTGTATTAATAATTTTATCCATTTTTGTATCCTTTCTATTCTTTTTCTTCAAAAATTGTATCATCATTTTGTATCCAATTATCGACTTCTCCTACTCTATATTCCTTTTTTGTATCTCTCATATAAACCTTTTCGATTCCGGCATTAATAATCATTCTTTTACAAAAAGAACATGGTTCATTATCTTTTACATATTCTCCATTTCGCTTATTAATTCCAACTAGATACAGTGTAGCCCCTATCATATCTTTTCTTGCAGCACTGATAATTGCATTTTGTTCACTATGTACAGATCTACATCTTTCATATCCTTTTCCACTTGGCATTTCACATTTTTGTCTTGTACAATATCCCAAATCAATGCAATTTTCTCTTCCTCTTGGAGCCCCTGTATATCCTGTAGAAATAATTTCATCATTTTTTACAATAATACTACCATAATTATTTCTAAGACAAGTTCCTCTCTCAGCTACACTTTCCGCAATGTCTAAATAGTAATTTACTTTATCTACTCTTTCCATAAAATCAGTTTTCCTCCTATATCCAACAGATTTTACAATCGGGATTTTTGAGTCCGTCCCCAAAATCCCTTTTTATTCTACACCTAAATATTCATTATAGGTAACTTCTCTATCGATTATTTTTCCATTTTCTTTTATATCAATAATTCTATTTGCAACTGTTTGTGTTAATTCATGGTCATGTGATGTAAATAAAATATTTCCTATAAATCGTTTCATTCCTTCATTTAATGATGTAATGCTTTCCATATCTAAATGGTTTGTTGGCTCATCAAATATTAAGAAATTTGCTCCTGATAACATCATTTTTGATAAAACACATCTTACCTTTTCTCCTCCAGACATAACTTTTACTTGTTTTAGGGCTTCATCTCCTGAAAACAACATTCTTCCTAAAAAGCTTCTAACATAGGTTTCATCTGGGTCTTTTGAATATTTTCTAAGCCATTCTGTTATATTTTCATCTGTTTCAAATAAATAGTTATTATCCTTAGGGAAATATGATTTTGTGATGGTTGTTCCCCATACTAATTCCCCTTCATCTGGTTTCATTTCTCCCTCTATAATTTGGAATAAAACGGTTTTCGCTAATTCATTATCTGCTAAAAACGCTATTTTATTTCCTTCTTTTACATCAAATGAAACTTTGTCTAGTAATTTTACACCATCGATCGTTTTAGATATATTTTTTACTTGTAAAATTTCTCTTCCTGGCTCTCTATCTGGTTTAAAATCTACATATGGATATTTCCTATTAGATGGTTTAATTTCTTCTAATTCTATCTTCTCTAATGTTTTCTTTCTTGAAGTTGCTTGTTTTGACTTTGAAGCATTTGCACTAAATCTAGCAATAAATTCTTGTAATTCTTTTATTTTTTCTTCTTTTTTCTTATTTTGTTCTCTTGCTTGTTTTAATGCTAATTGACTTGATTCATACCAGAAATCATAGTTTCCTGGATATACTTTTATTTTTCCAAAATCAACATCTGCAATATGGGTACATACTTTATTCAAGAAATATCTATCATGAGATACAACAATGACTGTATTTTCAAAATCCATTAAGAAATCTTGCAACCAGTTAATACTTTTCATATCTAAGTCATTGGTTGGCTCATCTAATAGTAAAACATCTGGATTTCCAAATAAACTTTGTGCTAATAATACTTTTACCTTTTCTTTTGGTTCAAGTTCTTTCATATATTTATAATGATTATCTGGTATAATTCCCAAATCATTTAGTAGTATTGCTGCATCTGATTCTGCATTCCATCCATCTAATTCTGCAAATCTTTCTTCTAATTTTCCTGCTTTCATACCATCTTCTTCTGAGAAATCTGGTTTAGCATAAATAGCTTCTTTTTCTTTCATGATGTCATATAGTTCTTTATTTCCCATAATGACTGTATCCATGACTGTATATTCTTCAAAAGCAAAGTGGTCTTGTTTTAATACAGATAATCTTTCTCCTTTATCTAAACTGACATCACCTTTACTTGGTTCTATCTCTCCTGATAAAACTTTTAAAAATGTTGATTTTCCTGCACCATTTGCTCCAATAATTCCATAACAATTTCCTTTTCCAAATTTTATATTCACATCTTCGAAAAGGACTCTTTTTCCGAATCTAACGGTTACTCCATTTGCACTTAGCATGTGTTTCATTCCTTTCTTTTTTGCTTTTTATCTTTTATTGCATAGAACAATCCTATTGTGTCTTAAAAAACTATATGATGTCTGCGCATACAATAAAGTTAGACTTCTGATATGTATTACGTACTCAAAAAGCAGTTTTCACATTTATAATTAAAAATCTTTGCTTTCGTAAATCGTACGCTTTTCTTGTCGTTGGTATTATACACTATTTTTACATATTTTTCAAGGATTTTACATACGGAAAAAGGAGCCCACTTGAGCTCCTCCTTCCAGAGAATTATTCAATCGGGCTCAAATAATCTCCTTACAGAGACTTATTCGAGCGGAACCAAATCGGGTTCTTGGGTACTATACACAAACCCATCTTCAGACAGGCATGTGTAAACTTCGACCCCATTCCCGAATTCGTCGTGACTTTTTGCTGGTGAAACGATGATCACATCGTTTCCCAGCTTGGTTTCCAATGTTGCATCGGAGTAGAAGACAAAGTCTTCACTCTCCACTGTGTACAATTTTCCATCAGAATAAAACTTCTTCTGGATGTACTCCGCGGTGGAGTTATTACGATAGCTTGCCTTCTCCGCTTTGAGGTCAGCAATCTGCTTTTTCAGATCACTGATCTCGTCCTGCGCGTCTGTGTCTTCCTCTTCGGCCTCTTGAGTCAGCCTTTCGACTTCCTCTTGAAGCTCCTTCTGTTCGGCGTTCTCCTTTTGAAGGGTTTGTCCCCCTCCAACGACATAGCCTACGGCAAATACCGTAGAAGCAAGCGCCAGAACTCCCCAACAAATTACTATTCGCTTTATTATCCGTTTCATTTTTTTTCCTCCTTTTCTTCTCTTTTATAAAACGGTATATGTTTATTATAACATAAAATTAACATAAATTCAAATTTATTCTAATCATCAAACAATAATTTGATACCCCATAAACCAGATAATCCTACTAGTCCATAAACAATTCTTGACAAAATTGTCATTTCTCCAAATAGTAAAGCCACTAAATCTAGTTCAAATAATGCAATTAGTCCCCAGTTGATAGCCCCAATAATGATTAAGACTAATGCAATTTTATCTATTATTTTCATTTCTTTTCCTCCTTTTACTGTATTTTTATATTATTTTAACCCTTTTTCTTTTCATTTATACAATAATTAAAAAATTTTCATTTTTATGATACTCTATTAAAAAACATTGAAAAATTTTCATTTTTATGATATTTTATCAAAAAACATCTTAACAAAATTAAAATTTTGATAAAGAAGGGGTTGAATTTAATGAAAGTTATTGCAGGTTGCGTAATAGAAAAAGATAATAAAATTTTGATGGTACAAGAAGGTTTGGACTTTTGTTATGGTCAATGGAATTATCCTGCTGGACATGTGGATGAATTTGAAAATATTACAGAATCAGCAATTAGAGAAGTAAAAGAGGAAACTGGTTTCGATGTAAGATTAACAAGTGTTTTACCTATATGTGAAACAAAATTAAAAAATGAAACACATATTATTATACGATTTGTTGCAGAAGTGATTGGAGGAGAAATCCAATTTGATTCTAAAGAGATTCTTGATGTTAAGTGGATAGATGTTAAAGATATTGAAAAAATGACTAAAAAAGAACTAAGAAATTATGAAGTGAATAAAACAATTCTGAAAGATTATATGGAAAAGAAATTTTATCCAATAGAAATCTTTAGTAATAAACAATTTTTTTAATAAGAGAAGGAGAAAATAGATGAATTTATATGTTGTTAGACATGGACAAGTTCCATCCAATGTTGAAGGATGTATTAGTGGTTGGAATAACGAAGCATTAACTCCAAAAGGTATAGAACAAGCTTCTCAAATACGAAATCAATTGCAATGCATCAAAATTGATAAAATATATTCTTCACCTGTTTATAGAGCAATGCAAACTGCTAAAATCATAGCACCACAAGGTATTGAAATTATTTCAGATCCTAGATTGGCAGAAAGAGAACCTGGAAGTATGTTAGGAAAACCTCGAACATTGATTAATAAAAGTGAATGGAACGCTCTAGATAAAGATAGAACTTCAGAAGGTGCTGAAACATTGCTCTCAGGATTAAAACGAGTAAAAAGTTTTCTTGATGAAATTTATGTAAAAGATAAAAATAAAACGGTTCTTGTTGTTACACATAATTTTATAAGCAAATGTATATGGATTTTAGAAAATCATATTCAAAGCCCAGAACAAATCAACAGATTCTTTCATTCAAATGACGAAATCAAGTACTACCCAGGAAGATCTGCTGAAAAAGATTTTGATGGTAGATAAAATTTTTTATATTCTCAAAAAGACTTTATTAAAAACATCTTGACCTGGCATAGAAAAACTTTATTTTCTTATACCAGGTCTTCTTTTTTCTCTTATACACAAATATTACATTACATGTTTTTTAATTTAACATATCTTTTCTCTTTAACCACCATGTTACTACAAGTGTTAATACAACCGCAATAAAAACCATGATAATAAATCCTATTGGACTATTTTCAAATGGTAATTTTACATTCATTCCCCAAAAGCTAGATATCATTGTCGGAATAGCAAGTACAATGGTAATCGATGTTAAAAATTTCATCACACCATTTAAGTTATTTGAAATGATTGATGCATAAGCATCCATTGTTCCATTTAAAATATTGTTATATATCTGTGCCATTTCTATCGCCTGTCTATTTTCAATAATCGCATCTTCTAGGATATCTTCATCATCATCATACAATTTTACAATTTTTCCTCTCATGGTTTTTTCCATGACAATTTCATTTGATTTTAATGATGTCGCAAAATACACCAAACCTTTTTCTAAACTTAATAATTTTAACAATTCTTTATTTTTCATAGAATTTTTTAAAATATATTCTGCAATTTCTGTCTCTTTATTAATCTGTTTTAGGTAATTTAAGAAATAAGATGCATTTAAATAAAAAATTTGAAAAATAAATCTAGTCTTTTTATATGTTTGAAAATTCTTAATTTTTCTTTTTTCAAAATCTTCTATAACTTTATTTTTTCTTAGAGAAACTGTAATAAAAAAGTCATCTCTTACCACAATCATTCCTAATGGCATTGTAGAATAAATATCATTATCTTCACTTTTTTCAATAACTGGAACATCAATGACAAAAAGAATGGTATTATCGTCTTCTTCTTCATCAATTCTCGCTTTTTCTTCGTAATCTAATGCATCTCTTATAAAGTCCTCTTGAATATTAATGCTTTCACATACCCTTTTGATTTCATTTTCGGAGGGATTTACCAAATTAATCCAGCTTCCTTTTCTAAATTCTTTAATTTCTTCCAATTTGTTTGTTTCCATATTTGTGTTATAAATTTTTAGCAATTCCCTCACCCCTTTTAAATTTACATAATTTGTATTTTAAAACAAAAAAATAAATCTAATGTTGTATAATTATTTAGATTTACTTTTTATAATTGTAGTGGTGCGCCATAGAGGGATCGAACCTCCGACCATCAGATTAAGAGTCTGCTGCTCTACCAACTGAGCTAATGGCGCATTTTTCATTTAGACATATATTATTATACTACTTTTTTTGCTTTTGTCAATGGAAAATGACGTTTTTTACAAAAACGCCATTTTCTATGGTTACAATTCTCGCTTCATGAGAACTTTTCTCTATTCTGTTGTTTCTGTTGGTGTAGTTGTTGTTTCTGTATCTTCTACTTCTTCTGGCTCTTTCGGAGTCTCTGGTTTCTGTGGTTGTTGTGGTTGTTGTTCTGTTGTATCATTATTTGTCGTTGTGTTTGTTGTACTGCCAGATGAACTTGGATTAGATGTCGTTTTTGTAACACCTCTACGAATAATTTTTTGCATAGCACTATATGTGTCTTTTGAAAGTAATTCTGTAGAAACAACTTTTCCATTTAACATTTTTGTCATATATGTTTGTGTCACTAAACCATTTGCACCTTTTTGTTTTACCACTTCTTTTCCTGGTGCTAAACTAGAATCCTCAACATATTTCGTTGAATATGGTATAGTTGATATTGTTTTAGTACTAAAAGAATATGTATATTCTCTATCAGCTTCTTTAATTCCAAATATAGAAACCGTAGCTACTCCACTTTTCGCAGATGCCACAATCCTTATTGGATATGTCCTTGTATTTTTAAAGCGAAAATCTGTAGAACCATACACAACAGTTGCATCTCTACCTGCTCCTACATATGAAGTAACAAATTGATGATTTCTTCTTTCTATAATTTTCATGTCTGACATAAGTGCTGCATTGTATAATGTTGATGAAATCTGACAAATTCCTCCACCAATTCCATCTACTACTTGACCACTTTCATATACTTTTGCATCTCTATAACCTGCTGAGTAGGTTCTTGGTCCTAATGTTTCATTATATGAAAAGATTTCTCCTGGCATAAGTACTTTTCCATTTATTTTTTGGCAAGCTAATACTAAGTTTGTTGTTCTATCTCTATCTCCTGCATTATATCTAGTTGTAAAAGTAGCTAATTGATCTGGAAAAGCTTCTGTTCCAATTTGGTCTATTGTTACATTTGGTTTTGTAATAATTAGATCAATAACATATTCATCTTTTACCTCTTCTGCAATCATGGCTTTTGCCTGTTCTACATCAAAATCTATTCCTTCTACTTCTGGATATACTGTGAAAGGATCTTTTGTGTAATATGCGTCTTTTGCTTCTTGATAAATTTCACTATGTATTTTATCTACATCTATTTCTTGAGGCGTTTTAGTTTCTACAGGAATTTCAATTACATTTTCTGTTTCATGGATATCATTTAACATATTTTTTACTTCTGCTAAAAGTGTATCTGTATCAACAGCAATTCCTTCTTTTCCTCTTGTTATAATTAATTTATCTTCTTCTACACTATAACTGGATTCTACCATAATTCCTGGTAAATTTGCTCCGATATCATTTATAGTTTGTTTAGTTGATTCCTCATTCATTGTCATATTAACATCAATATCTCTTTTACCAATTAATGTGCCTAAAATATGATAATTATTGCTAAATATATTTCCATTTCTACCAATAGAATATGCTTCATCAACTGCCTTTGCTATATCATAATTTATCTCCATAAGCGTAGGATTTAATTCTGATTCGAAATCCTGATATTGTAACATGATATTGTTTTCTTTTTTCTGAGCATATGTTGTTTCTAATTTTGCAATGGCTTCTTCTTTTGTTAATCCAGAAACTTCGATTCCTTTAATGGTAACGCCACTAATGATTTTTTCATTATTGATATTGGTTAATGCAAATACAGTAGAAAATACCAAAGCGACAATGGCAACAAGAATAATCGATATTACGATTTTCTTTATTCTTTTTGTTGGCTTGCTTCCTGTTTTATTTTCTTTATTGTTTTTTGTTTTATGTTTTTTCTTTTCTTCTTCTGCTTCTTCTTTGTTATTTTCTTTTTTCTTTTTCTTCTTTAATTTTTTTGTTTCCTTTTTATCTATGTCCTCTTTTTTATCTGCATTTTCCTTTTTATCTGTTTTTTCTTCTTTATTTGCATTTTCTTCTGGTTCTTTTTTTATTATATTTTCTTTTTCTTGTTCTTTATTATCTGTTTCATTTTGTACTTTACTTTGTTCATTGACTTCTTCATGTTTTGTATTGTCTTCTTGTTTTGTTTCCTTAGTAGATATATTTTCTTTATCTGTTAAGGAATCTACATCTGTTTGCTCTTTTTCTGTTATGTCCTTTTTTACATTTTCCTCCTCTTTTGTATCTAATATGTTTTCTTCTTTTGGCTCCAATTCTTTCGCCTCCATTACATCTTCTTTCATATCATCTTCCCCTTTTTTATTCTATTTCAATCTTATCATATTCTTGTTTTTTTGACAATATATTTACATAGTTTAAACTAGATTTTATCTGCTTATATATCTTATTCAATTTCACTTTTTCTGATTCCTATATTTATTACAAAATAGTTACAATTTGATTACATTTTCAATATTTTGTTTATTTTTAGAAAAAATACTTGAAGAATGTAAAATTTAATATTATAATGTTTTTAGCAAAAGATAAATAAGGAGAGTTAAAAAAATGGAATTAACAAAGAATATTTTTTTTAATACTGATAAATTAGTTGAAAATACGAAGGTTAAAATTTCATATACAGGACAATTATTTCAAAATGCTTCTAAAGAAGTATCTATTCACTATGGTTTTGGTGAAAATTGGGATAATGTAAATGATGTGGTTATGGAAAAAACAGATTTAGGTTTCCAAGCTGAAATCACATTAGGAGAAGGAAATACTTTTAATTTCTGCTTTAAAGATGAAAATAATAATTGGGATAATAATAATGGTCAAAATTATATATTCAATTTAGAAAAATTGCCAACAGAACTATTGGTATTAGATGACGAACCAGTTTCATTAGGTTCTCCTAGAAAGTTAAGAAGAGCTTATTTATGGAGCAAAAAGATTCGTTTAGCTGTATACAAAATTATTACATACCTTCCAAAAATTATTTCTGGAAATTATAAGAAAAAAGCAACAAATAATAATGAAGAATAAAATATATACAATATATAAAACAGCAATCAAAGATTGCTGTTTTTTGGTACTTTATAACTTTGTCTTATCATGAATTCTTCTTTTATGTTATTCCCCATCCCCCATTAATAGAAATCACTTGTCCTGTTGTAAAATTGTCTTCTACTAACCATTCTATACATTTGGCAATATCTACTGGTTTCCCTATTTTTTCTAATGGTGTTTCTTCTTTAATTTGTTCTATTTCTTCTTTTGAATACTTTTCATTCATATCTGTATCTATATATCCAGGAGCAATCGAATTTACTCTTATATGAGATGGACCTAATTCTTTTGCTAAAGATTTTGTCATACCATCCACTCCTGCTTTTGTAGCAGAATACGCTACGGCACAAGAGCCTCCATTAGTACCATAAATAGAAGACATATTAATAATACATCCACTTTTTTGCTTTAACATATATGGTATAACTTCTTGTGTTGTGCAAAAAACAGAATATAAATTTACCTTAACGATATTATCCCAATCTTCATCTGTAATATCTTGAAACATTTTTTCTTGGTCAATTCCTGCATTATTAATTAGTATATCAATTTTTCCGTATTTTTCTATTGTATAATCTACCATCACTTTTACTTCTTCTCTTTTTGATACATCTGCTTTAAAAATATCTATAAAAATATTTTCTTTTTCCAATTCTTCTTTTAATATTTTTGCTTTTTCCTCAGATCGATTATAATTTGCAATTACTTTTATATTTTTTCTTGCTAAAGCTTCTACAATCGCTTTTCCGATTCCTCTTGATCCCCCTGTTACAATTGCTACTTTTTCCATATTTTTACCTCTTCTTTTCTTATTTCTTCCTTTTCATTTTATCATTTTCTACTATAAATAGCAATCTACTTTCTTTACAATTTTAATTTGGAAAAGAAAAAGGGGTTACAATTCACGGCTTCATCAATGCCCTTAGAGGATTATGTTCTTCTAGATTGAATAAAATTTCGAATGTGATTGGAAAATCATTAGAAACTCTTGAATCATTTTATGGAAAATGTTCACGTCGAGCATAGCGAGGACTAAGTGAAAGGGTGCCATAAAATGATTTTAGAGTTTCTTATTATTTGTATTGAACCGAGAAATTTATGAAATCTAGAAGAACATAATCCTCTAAGGGCATTGATGAAGCCGTGAATTGTAACAAAAAGGGAACTTTTACTCCCCTTTTATTTTTTTCTTATAAATTTCATATATCACAATACTGATTAATGTCATTCCAGAAATTATTTTTGATACAAGCATTAAATTTGTTCCTACATATTCTACAACAACTTCTGAACTTGACATTTCCGGTAACGAAATTGCTAAAAATCCATTTTCACTTTCAAAACCTTCCACTTTATCACCATTTATGGTTATTTTATATCCTGGATAATATATATATGGAAATTCCACAACTGTTCCATTTTCTAAACTTTGTATTTCACAAGTCAATTTTTCACCCTGTTTATTTACATCTTCAATCATTCCGCATACCTTTTACTACATATGGAATGTTTTGTCTCGTTCTGATATATTCTCTATTGTCATTACTTTTTACTGTAAGATATTCTCCTTTTCCCATTCCCACAATGGCCTCTGTTTTTTTCTCTGTGACTTCACCTATCATGTATTGATCAATCTCTTGGATTTCAGGATCGATTTGTAGTAATGGCATAAGTACTACAAGATATAAAATGCAAATGCTAGAAATAGCAATAATATCTTTATTCTTAAAATTCTTTATAAGTGTTCCCATAGTTATGGCACAAATAACTGCAAAGAAGAAATTTGAAAATAATAGTATTCTCCACTTAAATTGTATGATTTGAAAAATCTTTTCAAATATCCCCCAATGGAATTGTTTGACTGTTATGACCGTACATATGAGTCCCAAAATTAAAAATAAGATATATTCTTTTTTGTAATTTTTATCAATTCCTTTTTTAATAGCCAATACTGATAAACAAAGCATGAGTAAAATAGGTATCCCAATTTCAAAAACATGCGTTGTCTCTTCTTTTCTATCTGTATATAGTAATGTTTTAATATCTAATCCACTTTCATTAAAAGATTCTGTTGTTGCCATACTATCTTTTTGATATACAGCATAATCTGCCGAAAAATATGTTTCCAACATAGGCATCCAGAAAAATTCACTAATTCCAAGAATACATATCATAGAAATTCCCAATTGTTTTAATGTCTCTTTATCTTTTAATTTTATCATATTTACCAATACATATATACTTGCTATGATAACTGTTAATACTGTCATTAAAATATGTGTCAATATTAAACCCACAGCACCAACACATAATATCCCCCCACCTTTTTCTTTTTGAAATAATTTATATAATCCTAAAAATACCAACGGAATAAAGATATAGCTTAAAAATTCTCCTAAAGCATTTCTAATATACATATCATTTAGGTGATAGGGCATCACCATATATAAAATACCTGCTAATGCTCCTATTTCTTTACTTTTGGTTAATCGACTTACAAACCAATACATGGTAATTCCGAGAAAGGAAAAGTCCTATAAATAAAGTAAATTTATATCCCCCTATAAAGGTTGTTGTTATACATTTACCTATTAAAATTAATATCGTTGAAAAATTTCCGTAAAATAAATCCCAGCTATATCCAAATCCATTTGCTAAATTTGATAAAACTTCTGTATGTTCTCCATGTATAATAGATAAATATGTTGCATATGCTCTAGCAATGTGTTGAATTCCATCATCATAGTATACATTTAAATCCTTCATTAAAAGAGGACTTGATACAATAATCGATACTACTAAAATAATCAAAATATATTTATACTTTTTTAATTTTTCTTTCATTTTATTGTATCGTATAATGGAAATATGTATTATACGATTTTCTCCTTTCTTGGATTTTCCATATTTTTTCTTTCATTTATAGATTATCATAAATGCTTAAAAAAATATAGAGTATTTTTTATCTTTTCATTTATAAATATTTATGATATAATTGCCTAAAGGGGGAATTTAAGAATGAATAAATTAAATAAAATATTAATAGCTATTGTTATTAGCATACTTGGTGTTGCATTAATAATTATGATTATTCTATTTTTTAATATGAAAAATGTAGCTGATATGAATTATTCTATGTATGAAACACAAAAAGATTTTTCAAACTTTTTAGAAGAACAATTAGATGAATATCGTCAAGAAGAATCAAAAGAATATAATCAAGAATAAAAACGTTTTTCATTAAAATAAAGATGAACACATACATAATCTGTAGAGCAAATTCACAAGGATTTGCTCTAATAATATAATATAAAAAATGTAAGTATTCCTAAGATCATTATAAAAACTGATAATATTATGTACTTATTTTTATTTACGCTAATTTTTTCTTTTATCTTCATATTCATAGGTAGGAATACAATCATAATTAACAATAAAGTAATTATTCCTGAAAGCATATAGCAAAACTCTATTGCAGTCATGTCTTTAAAAATCCCTAAAATAATGATTATATTTATAAAATATATTACCAATCCGAAAAATCCAAGTATGAAATTATATATTGAGGATAATACTATGATTAAATTAATCTGAATACCTTTTTTAAGGATAGAATAAGTATAGTAGTAACTATTATCCATATCAATAATAAAGCCAAATAAATCATATTTATCTTCTAACTACTCCTTACGAAATACTATTTTTTGCATAATGCTAAATAATTATATATTTTAATAATTATTTCTATATGTTTCTTCTATTGCAAATAATCCTTGACCTAAATTCACAGGAAAATATTTTGGTCCAATGACACAACTATATATTTCGTTATCTTTATCTTTAAAATTAATAATATAACTTGCATGATATGGACTCCATTCTATCTTATCATACTTTAATTCCATTTGAGAAAAATTAAAATTCATATATGCTGTGCTATAAATTTTTGCTATTTGTTTTGGGATAATCCCATTAAACCATAATATGATGAGTAACAAAATAATAATTATAATAGATAAAATCATGATTTTTTTCTTTTTCATATACATCCCCTACCTCTTTTATTTATTAACAAGATTATACCATACGAAAAGCCAAAAAAATAGCCTACTCTATAAAAAATATAATATTCAGCAAAAAAGATATTCCGCGTCAATTAACAAAGTAAATTTACGAACATATTTTTTTAGCTTACTAATAGTAAAATAATTTGATAATTTTTAATAGTATGGTATAATTTTGATAGATAGTAATTTGTCGCGTAAAAAACAAATTCTTTAATGATAAATCAAATAAAAGGGGGAAAAATATATGGAAGAAAAAGATAATGATTTAGCAAAACAAATGATGCTTGAAGAGGTAATAACAAAAGCAGTGCAGATACCAGGTGTTAAAGTTAATAGAAAACAATTTTTAGCAGAACAATTTGCTTCTAAAGTGGATAATTTAGAAGAAATACTGGATAAAGGCCCAGTTGAAGCAGGAATAAAAAGAGCAGATATTAATCTTTTATCAAAAAAATTAATATTAACTAGAACAAGTCAATCATCAATAGCATCATTTGTAGCAGGAATTCCTGGTGGATTGGCAATGGCTGCAACCATACCAGCTGATGTATTACAATTTTTTGGAATGTCATTACGACTAGCACAGGAATTATCATATTTATATGGCGCACAAGATTTATGGGATGATGGAAAAATAGATGATGATAAAGTAAAAAATCAACTAATATTATACTGTGGTGTTATGTTTGGAGTTTCCGGTGCTGTTTCTGGTGTTAGGGTACTCTCTACACAATTATCAAAAACAGCACTAAAGAAAATTCCTCAAAAAGCATTAACTAAAACATTTTGGTATCCAATATTAAAGAAAATAGCGAATTTTATTGGAATAAGTTTAACAAAGAAAACATTTGCACAAGGCGTATCAAAAGCCGTTCCTGTAATTGGTGGATTTATATCTGGAGGAATAAATTTTGCTTCTATGATGCCTATGGCAAATAAACTAAATGATACTTTAGACAAGGCAACATTTAATTATAGTGATGAAGAGTTTAATAAAGATATAGAAATTATTATGAATTCTGATGAATGCGAATAAGTAATAAAATATTTGAGCATTTACCTGGATATTGAATAAAAATAATTTAAAATTCCTTTTATGTTCGCTTGTTTTTTGTTGTAAATTATTGTAATATAACAGCAACCTTTCTCTTGAAAAGGCCAGTCTTTTTCTCAAAGGCGGAAAGGGGGCTATAATTTGAATACTAGCGATTTAGTTTTGTATTTTGTTAATTAGTACATAGAAGAAAAAGAAAAAAACTTTTTCTTGCAACAACAGCTAGAACAACAAAAACAACAAATGCAAAATGACAACAAAGTTAAGACTAACTAGCTTGTATTTAGTCGTAGAGCGGATTCGTGGTCTGCTCTATTTTTTTGAATAAAAAAAGTATGTGCATTCGTGGTACACATACTGCTATTCTTTGAATACTAGCGACATTCAAAGTTCCTTTATTTTGTAATTAAATAATAACATATTATCATTACTTTGTCAAATTCAATTTTAAATTTCTTCCTAAACAAAAGAAATCAAAATATGTTATTTTTTGATTTTTGGACATAAAAAAAGCCAATCATCAAGAGCTTCCCTCAAAACGAATGACCTTTATAATGGAGCCACTTCCCAGATTCGAACTGGGGACCCTCGCATTACAAGTGCGATGCTCTGGCCAGCTGAGCTAAAGTGGC
>CALXEX010000023.1 GCA_944387445.1 uncultured Clostridia bacterium
TTTCGCTTGTTTGTCATACAAAAAAATAATATAATAAATTCGTTAAAAAGACTTGACAAAAATTAGATAGTCAATTTTTATGTGAATACAAAATATGTTTCAAAAAGAATAATGTATAGTACTAACATAAGTAGAATGCGAAAAATATTTATAAAATACTACACAAACTAAAAAAAGTATGATAAAATATTTGTGGTGTTGTTTTAAAATTGGATAAATTTAACAATCAAACAATCTATTTACATAAAAAACAATCTGAAATTTCTGGCACAATTTTGGCACAATTCGGTGGGTAAAGAACATCGAAACCCTATATAAATGGGCAAAGAATAATAAAGAGATTTCACGAAATAGTTTTATGATAGAACAGCCTCAAATGGCTTAAATATTGAAAAAATTGAGAAGGAGGAATTAAAATGTCAGGACATTCAAAATGGCACAACATACAAGCCAAAAAAGGAAAAGCAGATGCAGCAAGAGGAAAAATATTTACAAAATTAGGAAGAGAATTACTAATCGCTGTAAAAGAAGGTGGACCAGATCCTGCAGGAAATTCAAAATTAAAAAATGTTATTGCAAAATGTAAGGCAGCCAATATGCCAAATGATACCATTAATAATGCCATTAGAAAAGCATCAACAAGTAATGAAAATTATGAAGAAATTACATATGAAGGATATGGACCAAACGGAGTAGCCATTATTGTAGAAGCATCAACAGATAATAAAAATAGAACAGCAGCAGATGTTAGACATGTATTTGATAAAGCAGGAGGAAACTTAGGAACAACAGGATGCGTATCATATATGTTTAATAAGAAAGGTGTTATCGTTATTGAAAAAGAATCAACATCTATGAGTGAAGATGATTTAATGATGTTAGCATTAGAAGCTGGTGCTGAAGATTTTGCTTCAGAGGACGAAGTATATGAAATAACAACAGATCCAGCAGATTTTACAGCTGTTCGTGAAAAACTAGAAGAAGCAGGATTAGAATTCTTACAAGCAGAAGTTCAAATGGTACCAACAACAACAGTAAAACTAGATGAAAAAGGAATAGAAAAAATGGAAAGATTAATTGAAAGACTAGAAGATTTGGATGATGTTTCAAATATCTATCATAACTGGGAAGAGTAAGAAACTTAACCTGTATATATGCAAAAAATTACATAGAGTAAGATAAAAAGTTACTTTTTCGATTATGCAAATAAAGGCAAATAGATAAATGACAGTAGGAATACAGTTATTTATCTATTTATGTTATAAAAAGAGGTATTATAAAAATTTATTGGAGCAGGTTGCTCAAATGGAGGCGCATATGAAACAAAAGAAAAACAAAGGATTGTTTATAACAGTCATTATTTTATTGATTATCTTAGTGCTTTTAGTAGGTGTAGTAGCATACTTATATGTTTTTACAGATATGTTTAAAAGCAATAAACAGTTATTTTTTAAATACACTTCACAAATTATTCAAAATGAGGATGGTTTTATTGATAATGCATTAAGACAATATTTCCAAAAAAAGAACAGTACAAGTTATGAAAATAATGGCGAAATTACATTTGAAGTATCAATTCCTAATATGGAACAAGATTTAGAATTAGCGAATCAGTTTAATATTACGTTTACTGGAAAAGAAGATCCAAGTAATACAAAATCAGAAAAAGAAATTAGCCTTAACTACTCAGATAGTGTCAATTTTCCATTAACATATAGAAAAACAAATAATGTAACAGGAATTCAAACCAAATATATTGGAAGCAGTTTTATAGCTGTTAAAAATGATGAAAAAATTTCTGGATTAAAAAAAATTAATCAACTACTAACATTGCAAAATATAGAAATTTCTGATGAAAACATACAAAATTTAAAAACGGCATATTTTGATAACATCCTAAATACGTTAGATGATAGCAAATTTTCTACTGTAAAAGAGGAAAATTTGACAGGATATACATTAACATTAACAGGGGAAGAATTCAAAAATATATTGGTTCAAATGTTAGAGGTATTAAAAACAGATACAAACACATGTAATACAATCAATAAATTATTAGATGGACTTGGAATAGATACGCGAGTAGATGAGAATTCTATAGATGATTTCATAGAAAGTATTAATGATTTAGAATTGAATGATAATGTAGAAATGACTGTATATGCTACAGGAGGAAATCTAAGTAGAGTAGATATTGCCATGGAAGGAAATACATTAACAGTAAATAAAGAAGGAAATGACCAGGAAGTAACATACACGATTTCTTTAAATACAGAAGAACAAGATACGAGTGCTATATTGACAGCTAAATATTCTGGATTAAATTCAGATAATGTAACTGAAACATATGAACTAACATTAGAAGGAATGTATGGAGAAACTGATATATTGCAACAAGCTAAAGAATTACAAAATACACAAAATACGCAAGATCCAGCAACTGTTTCAAATGAAAAAGAAATGATTCAAGTATTGATGACAACAGTAAAAGCAAATAAAATAGCAGTAGGAGAAGATAGTGCACAAATTAGTGATATAGATGTAGAAGAAGAATTATCATCAGGAGAAGATGAAAGTTATACAGATATGCGTTTAGAAAAAGAAACAGATACAACATTTAGTATTACATTTGTTAGTACAGGAGATAAATTTGTGATACATAATACAGGAGAAATTATTGAAGAACCAGAAGAAAAAGCAACAACCAATGAAGATTCAACTACTCGCTCAACATCTATGACAAATACAAATAAATATACTGTTACCAACAATGTACAATTTAAAGATAGTGTAGAAATAGAAGACTTGACAGAAGATAATGCAGTTATCTTAAATGAACAAGATCAAGAATATGTCAGCAATTTAATGAGTGCAATACAAGAACGAATGGTAGAAGTAAATCAAGTACAAATGGAAGAACTAGGTGTATCAGAAGACCAGAATCCAATTCAATATTTAATTCCATCATTTTTAGAGGGAAATCAAGCAAATGCACAAATAGATGAACAATCTGTAAATGCGTTTAATGCAAAATTTGAATTATATCAAAGTACAAATACAAAAGGAGCTACTGTTAAAGGATTATTAACAACCATTCAAAATAATAATGAAACAAGTGGAAATAGCAAAATAGAAGAAATAAACATGGATGGAGAAGAATATGAAGTAACAGACCAAAACATAACGTACTTAAAAAGTAGTATCAATGTAGATGATGCCTATAGAGTAGAATTTGAAAAAGACAGTAGCACAGGATTAATATATAGAGCTGTTATCAATAAACGATAATGGGGTCAGTTGGGACCAGGTCCATTTGTGACATTTTAAGACTATAAAATTAAATGTCAAAAGGATTAAATGTGAACAGAGTTGAATGTCAAAAGCTGAGGAAGAAAACTATGAAAGTTTTCCACCTCAGCTTTTTATGTTGAACAAGATAAAATGTCGCACAGAAAAACGATCCCAATGCGACATCAGACAAAAAATTAGTAATAAAAACGTTGTAATAGAATATATATAATAATGGTAATTAATAGTAACAAATTTGCATTTTAAGAAAGGATGTAAGAAACGATGGAAAAGCTCTTAGAAATTGTTAAGTTTTTTCCAATGAATTTATCCAATATTTTATATAATACCATTATTTCTAACAATAAAGTAAAAGACGAATTACGAGAAATTAGAATCAGAATTGATAGACCATTAATTTTAAAGCTTAGAGATAGTGAATTAATGGTAGAATACAAAATTACACAAAATGAAATCTTACAAATAGTGGAGAGATTATGTGAGAATTCCATTTATGCATATAAAAAACAATTATGTGAAGGCTATATTACAATAAGAGGAGGACATAGAGTAGGGATAACAGGAACAGCGGTTGTAGAAAATGGAGAAATTATAAATATCAAATACATAACGAGTTTGAATTTTAGAATTGCTCGAGAAGTTCCTAATTGTAGTAATCGAATTATCGGACAAGTTATAGATATCAGAAATCAAAGTATATTTAATACATTAATTGTTTCACCACCAGGAAAGGGAAAAACAACTATTTTGAGAGATTTGATTAGAAATTTAAGTAATGGAGTTAGTGGGATAAATTTTAAAGGAAAAACTTGTGGAGTGGTTGATGAAAGAGGAGAAATTGCAGCTATGTATCGAGGGGTTCCACAAAATGATGTTGGTATCAGAACAGATATTATTGATAATGTATCAAAGGCCAAAGGAATTAAAATATTAATTAGAACTATGGCACCAGAAATTATTGCTTGTGATGAAATTGGAGGAATTGAAGATATACAGGCAATAGAAGAGGCGATGCTTTCTGGTGTAAAGGGTATATTTACCATGCATGGAAAGAGTATAGAAGATGTACATGCAAATAAATATATTAAAAAATTGATAGATGGAAAAATAATTGAAAAAATTATTTTTATATAGTTCTAAAAGAAAAAAAGATGAATATATTATAAGAAAGCCGAAACTTGTTGTATAGGAAAAATCTTATATATGCTCAAGATAAAAGTGGATTTTCCTATACGATAAGAAAAACATAAATTTCTATATATAAATGTAGATTTCTATTTATAAATGCAAAGGACAAGGTGTAAGAATATGCAAGTAATTAAGTATTTTATGTTAGTATTCATTTTTATAGCATCTAGCCTTATAGGAAGGTGTATAGGTAAAAAATACTCCTATCGTTTAGAAGAATTAGAAGAGATAAAAAATATCTTAAATGTTTTTAAATCCAAAATTAGATTTACATATGAACCCATTCCGGAAATATTTAAAGAAGTAGCAAGTAATGCAAAAGAAAATATAGGAAAAATCTTTGAAATGGCACGGAAGCAATATGCAAGAGTTTAGTGCAGGGGAAGCTTGGGAAAAAGCAGTACAAACAAGTGATACGAATCTTACAGATGAAGATATACATATATTGTTAATGCTTTCTAAAATGTTAGGACAAACAGATGTAGAGGGGCAAATTAGTCAAATAGAAATTACAGAAAATTTTTTAGAGAAGCAAATAGCTGAAGCACAGCAAGAAAAGAATAAAAATGAAAAATTGTATTGCAAGCTTGGAACGACAATAGGACTAGCCATTGTTATTATTTTAATTTAAGAAAAGGAAAAGATTAAAAATAACATACAATCACTTGACTTTTTTTCAAGCAGATTAGTGCTTTGAGAAAGGAATGAGAAAAAATATGGATATTAATTTGTTATTTAGAATAGCAGCAATTGGTATATTAGTTGCTGTTCTACATCAAGTACTTGTAAGAGCAGGAAGAGAAGACCAAGCGATGATGACAACATTAGCAGGATTAATTATTGTTTTAACGATGGTGATAAGAGAAATTAGTGATTTATTTGATACAGTTAGAACAATATTTAATCTTTAAAATTTAGGTGAACTTTTTGAAGAAGAAACTAACATTCATAAACATAATATTACAAATGCTATAGATTAAATTATGAATTTACAAGAATGTAGCAAAAGTTTATAAGAAAATAAAAAGGATAAGCCAATGGAGATTATTAGAATTATAGGAATTGGATTAATTGCATTAATCATTATTATTGTATTGAAACAATATAAGCCAGAATTTGCAATTTATATCAGTTTATTAACAGGAGCACTTATTTTACTCTTATTAACAGATCAACTAACAGGAATTGTCAATTTAATACAATCCATAGCAGGGAAAGCCAATATCAATAGTCAGTTTTTATCTTTACTAATCAAAATAACAGGGATTGCCTTCCTTTCCGAGTTTGCAGTGAGTATATGTAAAGATTCGGGGGAAGGGGCAATTGCTAGCAAAATCGAGTTAGGAAGTAAAATTATTATCATTTCTATGTCGATACCGATCATATCTAGTTTATTAGAAATTATATTGCAAATTCTACCTTAAAGTTCATAAGGAGGCAAAGTGAAAAAGAGTATATATATTTTAATATTTGCCATTTTCTTTTTTAACTTCACAATGCCAACTTCCATTGCTAATGAAGAAGAAACATTACAAGAACAACAAGAAGAGTTTGGAATTAGTGAATTTATAGAACAGGCAGATGAATATGCGGGTGAGTTTTTCGAAGATATAGATATAAATGAAATTCTAGAAGATGCAATAAAAGGAGAAGTGGATAATCAAACAATATTCAAAAAAATACTCAGTTTATTAGGTGGTGAATTGGGAGATGGCTTGCGTGTTTTGGGAAGCATATTAGCTATTGTGATGATACATAGTATTTTGAAATCTGTTAGTGAAAGTTTAGAAAATGATACCATTTCAAAGCTTATTTATTATGTGCAATACATCTTAATTGTTACGATTGTTATGATGAATTTTTCGGATATTGTACAAGTTGTAAAAGATACTTGTAATAATGTGATTGGATTTATGAATATATTGATTCCTTTACTGATTTCACTAATGATATATACAGGAAGTATTACAACCAGCGGTGTATTAGAGCCAATTATTTTATTCTTAATCAACTTTATTGGCAATGTCATACAAACCATCATTATTCCGATTGTTCTAATTTTTACTAGCTTGATTGTTATATCTAAAATCTCAGATAATGTACAAATAGATAAGCTATCAAAACTTTTAAAATCAGGAGTGGTATGGTTTTTTGGATTGATTCTCACCATTTTTGTAGCAGTTATTTCGTTAGAGGGAACACTATCTAGTAGTGTAGATGGCATTACTGCTAAAACTACAAAAGCGGTTGTTAGTTCGGCAATACCAGTAGTAGGAAAAATTCTAGGAGATGCAGTAGATACCGTTTTAGGATGTGGGATTATTTTAAAAAATGCGGTAGGAATTATTGGAATTATTATTGTAATAGGAATTTGCATGCTACCTATTTTAAAATTAGGTATTTTTACAATTGCTTATAAGTTTATGTCTGCAATTTGTGAACCAATTGCAGATAAAAACATAACCAGTTTATTAGACCAAATAGGAGATGTATATAAAATTCTTTTAGCAATTTTATGTTCTGTATCGGTTATGCTAATTGTAGGTACAGCTTTAGTGGTCAAAATATCCAATACAGGAATGATGTATAGATAGGGGAAGTTATGATAGAGTTTTTGAGTAATTGGGCAAAAGGTCTAGGACTAGCCATTATTGTTATTTCTATATTGGAAATGTTATTACCAAACAATAAAACCAAAAAATATGTCAGAATGGTATTTGGAATATATATTATCTTCAATATCATATCACCATTTGTTAATCATAAAGATATATTAGATGTAAGTGCTTATGATTTTAATGAAATGATGGGTGACTATGCAACCAATCAAACAAATGAGGAGCAAAGCTCTGTAGATAGTCGAATAGAAGAAATTTATATAGAAGAATTAGAAAAGGATATCACTAAAAAAATAGAAGACTTAGGATACAAAGTCACAACTTGTAATGTTTATGCGACATTATCTAGCAAAAATGAAGAAAATTATATAGAGGAAATCATCTTAACAGTTGAAAAAAGTGAAGAACAAGAAAAGGGTCAACAGGAAAGTGAAGAAACACAAGAAGAAACCATTGAAGACAAATTAGTAAATGAAATACAAAAAATAAAACCAATAAACACAACAATTGAAAAAACAAATAAAACAGATGATGAAAATGAAGAGAGTAAACAAACCATTAGCAATTATGATATTCAAAAAATAAAAAAATTCTTAAAAGAAGAATATGGAGTTGAGGAAACATGTTTAAAGATAAATTAAAAGGGTTAATCAATCCAGAAGAGGGAAACACAAGCAACAAAAAGAAAATAGAAAATTTAGTATTTTTTGTGGTCATACTCATTATTACCATTATTATTATCAATATCATATGGAATGGAGACAAAGAAAGCAATCAGAATAAAGAAGTGCAAAATGATACATCAAAACAATTAGCAAGTACCAATACATCTTCATTAGAAGTAGCAAGTAGTAACAGCAATGAATTAGAAATAAAATTAGAAGAAATTTTATCAAAAATACAAGGTGTTGGAGAAGTAAATGTATTTATCAATTATTCGGAATCTAGTGAAATTATACCTATGTATAATGAAAACACAAAAACAAGTAATACGCAAGAAACAGATACATCAGGAGGAACAAGAACCATAGAAGAAAGTGATTCACAAAAAGAAATTATTTATGAAGAAAATGATGGAGAAAAAACACCTATCACGCAAAAAGTTATAGAGCCAAAAATAGAAGGAGCGATTATTACAGCGAAAGGAGCAGAAAATGCAGAAGTAAAAAGCAGTATCATCCAAGCAGTAGAAGCGGTTACAGGTTTAGCAACACATAAAATACAAGTGTTTGAGATGAATTAATGTCCCATATAAATTTACAAAAAATGAAAGGAAGGTAACCTATGAAAATAATGAAAGGTTTATTAAAAAAAAATCAGGTAATTATTTATGTGATTGCCTTAATGCTAGTTACTGCTGGATATTTAAATTATACTACCAATACGGCAGAACAAGTATCAGCGCAAACAGCTATGGAAATGGAGGCAAATGATGACATGCAAATTGCAGATATTGGAGATGCTACATTGGTAAATAGTGAGCCAGTAAATGCAAATGAAATAGACACAAATTCTACAGAAAATACAACAAATACAAATGAAAATACAACACAAGATACAAACATGACACAAGATGCTAATATAGTAGAAAATAATATAGTGGCTCAAACAACAGCTACAGTAACAACAGATGAATATTTTACAAAATCAAAATTAGAAAGAGATGCCATGTATTCACAGATGATAGAAAGTTATGAAAATGTATTAAACAGTAGTAATAGCTTAGAAACACAAAAACAAAGTGCAACAGAAGAAATTAAAAAAATCAATGATACCAAAAATAGTATTATGATTTGTGAAAATCTTATTAGTACAAAAGGATTTACCAATAATATTATCTTTGTCAATGGGGATAGTGTTAGTGTTATTATTGGCATAGAAGAATTACAACAAGAACAGGTAGCACAAATACAAAATATTATTTCCAGAGAATTGCATGCAGAAATTGAAAATATACATATATCAACAAAATAAAAAATAGCTTAAGAATATTTTATTATATACTTCAATATTCTTAAGCTATTTTGTTAGCCATGTTTCTTATGTATTCACCTAATTCTTCATCTGTTAAATCTAATTCTAAAATTAGATTTTTTAAAACATCTCCAATCGCATTCGTAGTTAAAATTATTTATGAATACCTTTCCCATTTGTACAGAGGTCTGAACTGTAACAAAAAGTAAGATAACTGATTACTGACCACTTATCCTAGCTTGAAAAAAATGAAAAAAGAATATATAATAGTAAAAGTATAAAAGACAGTATGGATACTGTCTTTTTTGAACGAGAAAGAAAATATGCTCTATAAATATGTATTCAGACAAAAACAATATTTATAGACAAAACATCCTAATAAAAGTAATCATAATGACATAGGAGGGAAAGTAATGTTAAAAAAAGTATTAATTGCCAATAGAGGAGAAATTGCAGTTAGAATTATTAGAGCATGTAGAGAAATGGGAATTAGAACAGTAGCCATTTATTCAGAAGTAGATAAAAATGCCTTACATGTCCAATTAGCAGATGAAGCGATTTGTGTAGGACCAGCACCATCTAATAAAAGTTACTTAAATGTAAAAGCAATCTTAGAAGCAGCGTGTTTAACAGGAGCAGATAGTATTCATCCTGGATTTGGATTCTTATCTGAAAATCCAAATTTTGCAAAAATTTGTCAAGAAACAGGAATTAAATTTATTGGACCAGACTATAAACTAATTGAATTATTGGGAAATAAATCAAGAGCAAAAGAAACAATGAAAAGAGCAGGTGTTCCAGTAGTGCCTGGTTCAGAAGGATTAATCTATTCAAAAGAACAAGCTGTTAATTTAGCAGAACAAATTAAATATCCTGTTATGTTAAAAGCTTCAGCAGGTGGTGGAGGAAGAGGTATTCGAGTTGCCTATTCTAGAGAAGAATTAGAAAAAGAATATGATATTGTAAAACAAGAAGCAAAAGTCTCTTTTAATGATGATAGTCTTTATTTAGAGAAATTCGTAGAAAATCCAAGACATGTGGAAATTCAAATATTAGCAGATGAACATGGAAACTGTATTCATTTAGGAGAAAGAGATTGCTCAGTACAAAGAAGAAATCAAAAAGTATTAGAAGAAACACCAAGTGGCATATTAGATGACGAAACTAGAAAGAAAATGGGAGAAGTAGCAGTAAAAGCAGTAAAAGAAATAGGCTATTCTAATGCAGGAACCATTGAATTTTTAGTTGACAAAAACAAAGATTTTTACTTCATGGAAATGAATACAAGAATACAAGTAGAACATCCTGTAACAGAGATGGTAACAGGAGTAGATATCATAAAAGAACAAATTAAAATTGCAAGTGGAGAAGAATTAAGCTATAAGCAAGAAGATATCAAATTTAATGGACATTCTATGGAAGTAAGAATTAATGCAGAAAATCCAGATAAAAACTTTATGCCATGCCCAGGAACCATAACAGGACTACATATCCCAGGAGGAAATGGTGTCAGAGTAGATACTGCAATATATAGTGGATATACAGTTCCACCTACATATGATTCAATGCTTGCAAAATTAATTGTTCATGGAAAAAATAGAGAAGAATCTATTGCGAAAATGAAAAGTGCTGTAGCAGAATTTGTTGTAGAAGGAATTACAACCAATATCGACTTTTTATTAAAAATACTAGAAAATGAAAACTTCAAAACAAACAATTATGATACATCTTTTATCAAAAAAGAATTTAATATGTAACAAAATAAAAAATTAGACATCAAAAGGAGTTGTTACAATTCAGACTAACTGCTGGGGAGCCAATATATAATATAAATAAATGAATCAAATTTGCGTATCTAAATTTGAAGTTAGAAAGAACCAATAAAAATGTGAGGGATGTTCATTTTTAATGAAAGAGGCTCACATTTTTATTGTGTTATTTCTACGAAAATTTAGCTTATACAAATTTGTGAATGATTTTATATTATATATTGGCTCCCCAGCAGTTAGTCTGAATTGTAACATGGAGTTGGCTAATTTTATTTTTTGACTACTTATCCTAGTTGAAATAAATTGAAAATACATATATAATAACAAGGATATTAAAGGAGGGAAATACCTTGGTAATCGATAAAGTAAAAAAGGTAAACGAAAAAGAAGAAAAAAGAGTTAAAAATGAAAAAGCTTCAGACATGATGATTGGAAAATGGGTAAAATGTGATAACTGTAAAGAAATTCTTTATAAAGATGATTTACACAAAAATTTAAGTGTATGTCCTAATTGTGGAAAACACTTTAGATTATCATCAAGAAGAAGAATTAAGCAAATTGCAGATGAAGGAACTTTTAAAGAAATTGGCGGAGACATTGTTACAAAAGATCCACTAAATTTTAAAGGGTATATGAAAAAAGTAGAAATGTTAAAGGAAAAAACAAAAATAGAAGAAGCTGTAAAATGTGGTACATGTGAAATTGAAGGAGAAAAAGCAGTTCTTGCTGTCATGGATGGAAACTTTTTAATGGGAAGTATGGGATCAGCAGTAGGAGAAAGAATTACACTTGCAATTGAGACAGCAGTTAAAAAGAAATTGCCATTAGTTATATTCTGTGTATCTGGTGGTGCTAGAATGCAAGAGGGAATGATCTCTTTAATGCAAATGGCAAAAACATCAAGTGCACTTACAAAATTAGATAAAGCAGGACAATTATATATATCTGTATTAACAGACCCAACAACAGGAGGCGTAACAGCAAGTTTTGCAAGTTTAGGAGATATCATTTTAGCAGAACCACATGCATTAATTGGATTTGCAGGACCAAGGGTTATAGAGCAAACCATTAATCAAAAATTACCAGAAGGATTCCAACGTTCAGAATTTTTGTTAGAACATGGATTTATAGATAAAATTGTAGAAAGAAAAGATATGAAATCAACAATTGCAAAATTAATTAGACTACACAAATAAAAAAGGAGGAAGAAACATGGCAAAAATAACAGCATGGGATAGAGTGATGTTAGCAAGAAAGATGGATAGACCAAAAGCATTAGATTATATCCAAGGGCTATTTGATGATTTTATAGAATTACATGGTGACAGAAATTTTGGAGATGATAAAGCAATTGTTGGAGGAATTGCAACATTTGAAGGAATACCAGTCACTGTAATCGGAGAACAAAAAGGAAAAAAAGCAAAAGAAAATATGGAAAGAAATTTTGGAATGCCAAATCCAGAAGGATATAGAAAAGCATTACGATTGATGAAACAGGCAGAAAAATTTCATAGACCAATTATTACATTTATTGATACACCAGGTGCATATCCTGGAATGGGAGCAGAAGAAAGAGGTCAAGGAGAAGCGATTGCTAGAAATTTATTTGAAATGTCAAAACTAGAAGTACCAATTATTTGTATAGTAATTGGAGAAGGTTCTAGTGGTGGCGCATTGGCAATTGCTGTAGGAGATAGAATTGTTATGTTAGAAAATGCAGTTTATTCTATCTTATCTCCAGAAGGATTTGCTAGTATTTTATATAAAGATTCTAGTAAAGCAAAAGAAGCAGCAGGAGACATGAAAGCTACAGCTAAAGACTTAAAAGATTTTGGAATCATTGATAAAATCATAAAAGAGCCTGAAGGTGGCGCACAGGAAGATTTGGAAATGGTTATCAAAGAACTAAAAGCATATATCAAAAAGAGTTTAAAAGAATTAAGCACATTATCTAAAAAAGAATTAGTAGAAAATCGATATGAAAAATTTAGAACAATGTGTTAAAATGTCTTAAACATAGTCTAAAATAAAGTATATACATAAAAAGATTAAACTATTGTCATGGAAATATTTCATATGGAATCTAAATGAAATATATATTTTGTATTTGAATAACTTAAAATTTCATATGGTTTCCAATACAATAAAAAATATAAATTAGGAGGAATTAAAAATGCTATTAGAAGGTAAAAAAGTAGTAATTATGGGAGTAAGAAACAAATGGAGTATTGCATGGGGAGCAGTACAATCAGCTTATGAACAAGGAGCAGAAGTTATTTGTACTTGTTCAGGTGATAGTGTACAAAAAGTAAAAGACTTAGTAAAAGATATGGAAAGAGTAAGTGTTTATGAATGTAATGATGTAAGTAAAGATGAAGATATAGACAAATGCTTAGAAGAAATCAAAAAAGACCATGGAAAAATAGATGGATTATTACATGCGATTGCACATGCTAACACAGAAGATTTAAGAAATGATTTTATTTTCACATCAAGAGATGGTTATGCACATGCACAAGATGTAAGTGCTTATTCATTAGTTGCAATTGTTAGAATGGCAAGAGAAAAAGAAATGCTAAACGAAGGAGCAAGTATTGTTGCATATACATATTATGGTTCTGAAAAAGCCATTGAAGGATACAATGTTATGGGTGTTGCAAAAGCAGCATTAGAAGCAAGTATCAGATATTTGGCTAGAGATTTAGGAAAAGATGGATATAGAATCAATGGAATTTCAGCAGGGCCAATCAAAACATTATCAGCAAAAGGAATCAAAGATTTTGGTTCAATATTAGAGATTGTTGAAGAAAGAGCACCATTACATAAAAATGTTACTATCAATCAAGTTGGAAATGCTACAGCATTTTTATTTAGTGATATGTCAAATGCAATTACAGGAGAAATTATTCATGTAGATAATGGATTTTCAACAGTTGGTGTATAATAATATATAAAAGCTATTTGGATCTTTAACAATTTTTGATGATTCTAATAGAGGAAAAATTACTTTATATCGAAAAGGTATAAAGTAATTTTTGTTTTTATATATACTTTTTTCAACTACAATGTTATAATTTTTAGTAAATAAAGAAATGTACAATGAATTACATGTCTAATATGTGATAATTTACGGAGGAATTTAACTTGAAAAATAAAAAGGTTTTAAAAAGAATATCTATTATTTTATCAATAATACTAGTACTTCTAGACATATGGTTATATATAAAAATGCAATCTACTTGGTCAGAGATTGGTTCTAACCATCATCCATATGAAAATTTAGGTTTAATAATAGGAGGATTATTCAGATGGGGTGTACTAATATGGGGAATTTTACTAATACCAATGGCTTGGTTAGAATATTTACTAATAAATTTATTCATGAAAATATATAATAAGTTTGAAGGATTAAAAAGATTATTTTTGTGATTAATAACATTTGTTGTAATAGTAGTCATATTGATTCTATTTATAAAAATAATATTATTAGTTATTACAACGTTACTATGATAAAATGATAATTCTTAAATATTTTAAATATAACGCATGAATTTATAGGAATATATTGCAAAATCTCTAATTATATTGTAAAATAATGGAAATATAATTAGAGGTATTTTTATTCATAGAATTTTGCAGTCGGCATAAGAAAAAGTTTCATTAAATGATAATTTTATCTAAAATTGTTTTTCAAAAATGTTCATATAATTTAATAATAAAATAAATAATATATAATTTCATTTTCTTAATTTTTGTGTATTTTTAAAGTTTTTAATTTTATTTCATGTTTTTAATTTATGAAATTTCATTATTTTATATCTTTTTAAAATTCCTATATATTACAATTTTTATATTATGGCGTAAGCAAAAATAAGACTAGTATCAATATAAAAATATTTCTAATGTATTTTTATAAAGAAAAATCAGATTGCTTTGTTGAATAAGCAAAAAAAATCTGATAGAATGAAAGGAGAAGATAAATGAGCAATTTGGACAAATTAAAAGAGGTAGACATGCTACCATTATCAAATGATTATGTATTCAAAAGAATTTTTGGAAAAGGTGGAAATGAAAAAATATTAAAAAGCTTATTAGAAGCAATTTTAAAAATTAGTATACAAAAAATAGAAGTCAAAAATCCAGAAATACCAAAAGAAGCAATCGATGAAAAATTGAGTATATTGGATATCAAAGCAGAAATAAACGAAAATACCATTATAGATATTGAATTACAAGTAGGAAATACAACGGCCTTAGAAAAAAGATTAGTGGTATATAATGCAAAACTAATAGCAGGAGAAATAAAAGTATCAGAAAAATATCAAAAAGCAAAAGATACAATTGTGATATGTATTATAAATGATAATGTTGTAAAAAGAAATGCATACTTAAGTTTGGCTATGTTAAAATATGAGAAAACAGAAGAAATCAGATATGTTAACATGGGATATGAAAGAGAAGAACAATATTTAACAGACATGGTAAAATACTATATCATAGAATTACCAAAGTTTAAGAAAAAGAAACCAAAGGTAGCAGATTTACTAGAAAAATGGTTATATGTGATTGGGGGAGATAGAAAAATGATGGAAGAATGCAAAAAAGAAAATGAAGAAATCAAAGAAGCAGTAGAACAATTAACACAAATGAGTGCAGATGAATACGAAAGAGAACTATATGAAATTAGAGAAAGAAGTAGATTAAGTTATAACACAGAAATGTATGAAGCAAGAAGGAAAGGTATAGAAGAAGGAAAAAAAGAAATTGCTAAGAAAATGAAAGAGAAAGGTACAGATATTGCATATATAATTGAGATAACAGGTTTAACTAAAGAAGAAATTAAAGAATTGTAATAGATGGACAAATAAATTTGTGAATATAATCAAAAAGTATGATGATTAAAGTATGATAATTCATTTTAGAAAATTCATAAAATAGTCAAAAATCACTTGAAAAATACAAAAAACATGATATAATAATGAACATAATATAGAAAAAACAATAGTCAGGACACGATAAATGGCATAATATCTTAAAGAGAGCCAAAGGTAGCTGTGAATTTGGTAAGTAAACTCTATTTATTATCCCCTAACTGTTACTAAACTGAAATGAAAGTAAGTATAGTCGTAAATCTGCGTTAAAGATAAATGAGAGAATCAATTTATAAAAAGTATTTTTATACAATAAAATGAAAAAGTTATAAAATATTTATGTGAGAGATAAATTGGTTAAAATAGGTGGTACCGCGGAAAGTAAAGCTATTTCGTCCTAAGTTATAGGATGCAAATAGCTTTTTTTGTTTAAAACAAATGAAAATCAGCATCTTGCACATTTGTTTTATATTTTGCCAAACTTCGACGTACTAGAGTACGCCTTCAGCTTGACAAAATACAAAAAATGCACAATATACTAATTTTGATTTGTTTTAAAAGATAGAAGAAATGAAAATCAGCATCTTGCACATTTGTTTTATATTTTGCCAAACTTCGACGTACTAGAGTACGCCTTCAGCTTGACAAAATACAAAAAATGCACAATATACTAATTTTGATTTGTTTGAAAAATAAGGAAAATGAAGATATTAACATCTTGCACATTAATTAAAGTTTATAATTTTAAAAAACATAAAAAATTAAAAGGAGGAATTTGTATGTACAAAAAAGTAGAATTGCAAAATGGCTTTGTCGGAATGGAAAATGATGTTGCGAAATTATGGAAGGACAAAGACATCATAGAGAAAAGCTTAAATAGTAATCAAGGAAAACGATATTTTACCTTTTACGATGGACCTCCAACAGCAAATGGAAAACCACATGTTGGACATATCGAAACAAGAGTTATGAAAGACTTAATTCCAAGATATAAGGTGATGAAAGGATACAGAGTTATTAGAAAAGCTGGATGGGATACCCATGGATTACCAGTAGAGCTAGAAATAGAGAAAAAATTAGGTATTTCAGGAAAACAACAAATAGAAGAATATGGTGTTGAAAAATTCGTAAAACAATGTAAAGAAAGTGTTTTTGAATATGTTCATCTATGGGAAGAAATGACCAATAAAGTTGGATTCTGGGTAGATATGGAGCATCCATATGTAACATATCATAATGATTATATTGAATCTGTATGGTGGGCTTTAAAACAAATGTGGGAAAAAGGATTACTTTATGAAGGACATAAAGTTATGCCATATTGTCCAAGATGTGGAACAGCCCTATCATCACATGAAGTAGCACAAGGATATAAAGATGTTAAAGACTTAACATGTATTGCTAAATTTAAGGTACTTGATGGACAAAAATTTGATAAAGACACATATATCTTAGCATGGACAACAACACCATGGACATTACCATCAAACTTAGCGCTTTGTGTTAATAAATCATATGAATATGCAGAAGTAAAAGCAAACATTGGAACAGATGATGAACCAGTATATGAAAATTATATATTGGCAAAGGATTTATTAGAAACAGTATTAAAAGAAACACCATATGATGTTGTAAAAACATTCAAAGGTGAAGAATTATTAGGAACAAAATATGAAAGATTAATGCCATTTGGAGAAGTAGAAGGAAAAGCATTTGAAGTCATTCATGGAGACTATGTAACCCTAACAGATGGTACAGGTATTGTTCATATTGCACCTGCTTATGGTGAAGATGATAGTTATGTTGCAAAACAAAATGGTATTACATTCATCAACCTAGTAGACAAAGAAGGAAAATTTGTAAAAGAAGTAGAGCCATGGGCTGGAAGATTTGTAAGAGATTGCAATGAAGATATTTGTAAATGGCTAAAACAAGAAAATAAACTATTTAGCAAAGAAAAACATATGCACTCATATCCACATTGCTGGAGATGTGACACACCACTTCTATATTATCCAAAAGAAAGCTGGTTTGTTGCAATGAGTAAACTAAGAGATGAATTAGTTGAAAATAATAGCAAAGTAAACTGGTATCCAGAAACGATAAAAACAGGTAGATTTGGAAAATTCCTAGAAAATGTTATTGACTGGGGAATCTCAAGAGATAGATATTGGGGAACACCACTACCAATTTGGACTTGTGAAGATGAAAATTGTGGACATCAAGAATGCATTGGTTCAATTGCAGAATTAAAAGAAAAAGGTATTGATGTACCAGAAGATATAGAACTTCATAAACCATATATTGATAATGTATATTTGAAATGTCCAAAATGTGGAAAGAAAATGAAAAGAGCAAAAGAAGTTATTGACTGTTGGTTTGACTCAGGTTCAATGCCTTTTGCACAATGGCATTATCCATTTGAAAATAAAGAAATGTTTGACAACAACTTCCCAGCTGGGTTTATATCAGAAGCAGTTGATCAAACAAGAGGATGGTTCTATACATTAACAGCAGTAGGAACAGCATTATTTAATAGATCACCATTTGAAAACTGTGTGGTTTTAGGACATGTCTTAGATGAAAAAGGACAAAAAATGTCTAAATCAAAAGGAAATGGTGTAGACCCAATGGAATTACTAAATACAGTAGGGGCAGATGCAACAAGATGGCATTTCTATACATGTAGTGCTCCATGGTTACCAACAAGATTATCATTAGATAATGTAAAAGAAACACAAAGAGGATTTTTAAGTACATTATGGAATGTGTATTCATTCTATGTGTTATATGCAGAAATAGACCAATTTAATCCATTAAAATATAAAGACTTCAAAATAACAAATGTAATGGATAAATGGATCATTTCAAAATTAAATACATTAATCAAAGATGTTGATAATAAACTAGATAGTTATGACATTACAGGATCAGCATTAGAAATAGAAGAATTTACAGACAGTTTATCAAACTGGTATGTAAGAAGAAACAGAGAAAGATTCTGGAGTCAAGAATTAACAGATGACAAGATTGGAGCATATGTAACATTATATAAAGTGTTAGTAGACTTATGCAAAGTATCAGCACCATTTGTACCATTCATGACAGAAGAAATCTATCAAAACTTAGTAGTTGGTTTAGACAAAACAGCACCTGAAAGCATTCATTTCTGTTCATGGCCAGAAGTAGATGAAGCAGTAATCGATAAAAACTTAGAAAAAGAAATGGACTTAGCATATAAAATTGTAAAACTAGGAAGAAGTGCAAGAAACTCTGCAAACATCAAAAACAGACAACCATTATCAGAAATGTTAATCTCAATTGACACACTTCCAGAATACTATGCAGACATTGTAAAAGAAGAATTAAATGTCAAAAAAGTTGTATTAGGCGCAGAAATGTCAGAATACGTAAACTTCGAAATCAAACCAAACTTACCAGTATTAGGAAAAGAATATGGAAAACTAATTCCTAGAATTAGAGAAGAAATTGCAAAGAAAAATCAAATGGACTTAGCAAACACGGTAAAAAACGGAGGCACAGAATACATTGAAATAGATGACACACAAATTGGACTAAACGCAGAAAACTTACTAGTAACAATGCAAGGAAAAGATGGATTTGCATTTAGTGGAGAAGGAGAAATTGGTGTTGTATTAGACACAATCATCACACCAGAACTAGCAGAAGAAGGAATCTTAAGAGAAGTCTTATCAAAAGTACAAAACATGAGAAAAGACAGTGGATTTGAAGTATTAGACAGAATCAACCTATATGTAGCAGGAAACGAAACAGTAGAAGCTATCATCAAAAAATACGAAGAAACCATCAAACATGACACATTAGCAGACAACATCTTCTATGATGAAGAAGGAAGAAATTATACAGACACAAACATTAATGGAGAAAATTTGAAGATAGACGTTGAACGTTAGGCTGTTGGGGACGTGCCAAAATGGACAATTTTTGTCCAAAAGGGACAGACCACCTTGTAAAAATCTATAAATGAAAAATTATAATATAAAAAGAGATATTAATTGAAAATAAAATTAGTATCTCTTTTTATAAGTTAATTACTAAAAAAAGATTTGCACAAATATTTTATATTTGACAAATGGAAAAAAATGTAATAATATATACAAAGTTAATTAAGATAAATCAATTATTAATTTTATCAAGTTTTTTATTTCAAAGGAGAATTTTATCTATGCCTAGGGTAGCACGAAATCAAATAGAAACCTCTTTTTTTCATAATATGACACAAGGAATAAATAAAGAATATATTTTTGAAGAAAACAGATGTAAAAAGAAATATATGGAATTATTGCAAAAAGAATCTAACAAATTTAACATAAACTTAATTGCATTTACTATTATGGATAATCATGCACATATATTGTTATATACTGAGGATATAAAGAATATGAGTCTATTCATGAAAAACATTAATGAACAATTTGCAATGTATTATAATTATATAAATGAAAGAGTAGGAATTGTCTTTAGAAATCGATATAAAAGTCAACCAATATTAAGTGAAAGACAATTAATAAATTGTATCAGATATATTTTTAATAATCCTGTAAGAGCCAAAATAGTTTTAAATCCTGAAGAATATATTTATTCTAACTTCGAAGATTTTCAGAAAGAAGATGAATCAAATAGTATATTAGACCAAATCTATAAAAAAATTAATTATTCGATTAAATTTCCAAAAGTTGATGATGAGAATTTAATATTAAAATCCGATTTTTTAGATACATCTGAAGATAAAGAAATATTTATTAAAGAATTAATAAGCAAATATGAAGAAAAGCATAATTTAACAATATGTAGAAACAAAAAAGATATGGAAAATATGGTGAAATGTATAAAGAAAGAAGTAAATGTGTCTAATATAGCATTGGCCGAAATATTAAAACTATCTAAATCAACGATAGCTAATTATTTAAAAATGTAAAATTTACTATGGAGTATAATTGTTAAGATTGTGACAAATGATAACAAATTGTCATAAAACTATTGTAAATACAAAGATTAAATAATATAATACATGAGAAAAAGCGAGGACTGTCCCTTTTGGACAAAAATTGTCCATTTTGGCACGTCCCTAAAGGAGGATAAGAGATGGGATTAAAACTTGAAAATGTTTCTAAGAAGTTTGTTGGTAAACAAGCAGTAGATAATATTTCGTTTGAAGTGGATAAGCCTGGGGTATTTGGCTTGCTTGGTACAAATGGTGCTGGAAAAACAACAACGATTAGAATGCTTCTTGGAATTATCAAAAAAGATACAGGTGAAATTACCTGGAATGGAAAAAAGGTTGAAAGAAAAAGTGTGAATTTTGGATATTTACCAGAAGAAAGAGGTGTATATCCAAAAACAAAAATATATGACCAATTGATGTATTTTGCAAAATTAAAAGGTATGAATCAAAAAGATGCAGATACAGCAATTAAAAAATGGGCAAAGGTATTGAAAGTAGAAGAATATATACCAATGCCTGCTGAAAAGTTGTCAAAAGGTAATCAACAAAAGATTCAGTTTATGACAGCCATTATTCATGATCCAGAACTAATTGTGTTAGATGAACCATTTAGTGGATTAGACCCAGTAAACTCTGAAATCTTAAAAAATGTTATTATTGATTTAGTAAAGATGGGAAAATATATTATCATGTCTAGTCACCAAATGGCATCTATTGAAGAATTCTGCACAGACATTTTAATATTAAATAAAGGAAAAACTGTTTTAAAAGGAAATTTGAAAGAAATTAAAGAAGGATATAAAGCAAACAGATTAGAATTGTCAACTAATAAAAATATAGATGAATATATTAAAGAATTTAATATGGAGATAGAGTTTTCTAAAAATAACGAATATTCTATTAAAATTGATTCTGAAGAAAAAGCTCACCAATTGTTGGAAAAATTGGTTACAGATCATGTAGAAGTAGATAAGTTTGAGATTAAGAAACCAACACTTAATGATATTTTTATAGAGAAGGTAGGATAATTCTTTTTAGAATTATATTATATAAAGAAAGGAATAAGTAAAATGAGAGATTTAAAAACAGTAATTGCCTTTACAATAAAAGATATGGCAAAAAGAAAATCTTTTATCATATCAACATTAATTATTTTAGTATTAATTGTAATAGGATTTAATATACCAAATATTATGAAAGCAATTATAGGGGATAATGAAAGTACTGGAGAGACAAATTTATTAATTGTAGATAGTACCGATTTATTTGAAGGAACATTACAAAGTATCAATCAAATGGATATAGGGTATAATGTTCAAGTTGCCAATAATGAAGTTTCTTTTGATGACATCAAAGGAAGAATAGAAAATAAAGATATAAATGAGGCCATGATGATTGAACAAAAAGAAGATGGAACCTATAAATTAAGATACATTGTAGAAAATATGACACAAGTAGCTTCTGTGCCAGAAGATTTAATAAATGCATTAAATACACTATATACAAATTTACAAATTTCAAAATTAGGATTGACCCAAGAACAAATGGCAAGTTTATCTCCAAATTTTGAATTTACGATAGAACAAACAGAAGAACAAGAAGTAAGTGGAAACTTATTTGTTATCATGATGTTATCTATTGTTTTATTCTATGCAATCTATTTCTGTGCATATCAAGTATCAAGTTCCATTACCACAGAAAAGACCTCAAAAATCATGGAAACATTAGTAACATCTACATCTCCAAGAACAATAGTATTAGGAAAGACAATAGGGATTGGTATTGTAGGATTAATACAAATATGTGTGATTGTAGGTGTAGCATTATTATCTGCTAAGGCGTTTTTAGATCCAGAGATATTAAATTCTGTCTTAGATATGTCAATGATGACACCATATTTAGGTATTATGACAATTGTATACTTTATCTTAGGATATTTTGCATATGCTTTATTGTATGCATTAACAGGTTCAACAGTCAGCAAACCAGAAGATATACAATCAGCCAATACACCTGTTGCCATACTTGCAGTAGTTGGATTCTATTTATCATATTTTACTATGATGAATCCTACAAGCGAATTAAACCAATTTGCAGCAATTTTCCCAATTTCATCACCATTTTGTATGCCATTTAGAATTATGATGGGAATTGCATCAACTTCAGAGATTATCTTATCAATTGTTATATTAGTCATTACCATATTAATCATTGCACAAGTAGCAATTAAAATTTACTCAAATGCTATACTAAATTATGGAACAAGAATGACTTTTAGAGATATTGTAAAAGTGTATAGAGATAAAAATAATTAAAAAGAAATAAATGTGATGGAAAAGTAATTAAAGATTGACAAATTTAATTTGGCAGTATATAAATAAAGTAAAGATTATTTATATACTGCTATATATTTTAAGATAATATACATTATTTTAAAAGGAGGTAAGTATTATTGGATTTAGAAATATTTAATCATATACAAGAAAAAATGACAGACATAAAAAATGAAATAAAACAAAATAACACTTCAGAAGAAATGGAACTGGCAAAAAAATTAGATGCCATAGAAGAATACTCTGTTGATAGATTTGAAGGGGAATATGCTGTATTAGAGAACAGGAAGACAAATGAAACAAAAAATGTAAAAAAAGATATGTTACCAGAAAATATAAAAGAGGGAAGCATTTTGCAATATGTAAATGGAAAATACACATATAATGAAGAATTAACAAAAGAAGAAAACAATAGAATACAAGATAGAATGAACAAATTATGGAACTAAGATAACGGATTTTATAAAAAATAAGATATAGCTTATGCTTAAAGTTAGCTTATAATATTGATTAAAGATTGTATGAATATAGGTATACAAAAGAAGATACACATAAAAATAGAGGAGGACAAAAGATGGCAAGAAAGAGAAAAACAAGTATGAAAAAAATATTATCAGGAACGATTGCATTGATTATTGTAATACTTGCAGGAATATTAGGGACGAATGAAGAATTTGTAAATACAATTTCCAACACGGGAGAACAAACCAATAGTCAAAATGAACAACAAATAGAATTTGTAGCACAAGAGGATTTGTTAATAGATTTTATAGATGTTGGACAAGCAGATAGTATTCTGATTCGAAATCAAGATCAAGTCATGTTAATCGATGCAGGAACAAATGAAGCGGGAAAAACAGTTGTAAACTACTTGAAAAATCTTGGAATTACAAAGATAGACTATCTAATAGGAACACATCCTCATGAAGATCATATTGGTGGATTAGATGATGTAATAAACAATTTTGACATTGGACAAATCTATATGCCAAAAATAGAAACAACAACCAAAACATTTGAAGATGTATTAGATGCAATCGAAAATAAAAATTTGACAGTAACAGCACCTAATAAGGGTGACAAAATTGAAATAGGACAAACAGAGGGAGAATTTATGACAGAGCCTATACTAGATAAAGACAATTTAAATGTATCATCACTTGTTCTTAGATTAGAATTTGGAAATACGAGTTACTTATTTATGGGAGATGCAGAAGAGGAAAATGAAGAAACAATCAGTTGGCCAAAAACAGATGTATTAAAGGTTGGACATCATGGTTCTAGTACAAGTAGTAGTGAAAGCTTTTTAGAACAAGTACAACCGAAATATGCAATTATTATGGCAGGAAAAGATAACTCTTATGGCTTACCAACACAAGAAACAATAGATAAATTAAATAATATAGGATGTGAAATATATAGAACAGACGAAGATGGGACCATTCAAATGACATCTGATGGCAATACAATAGAAATAAAAACTACAAATAACTCAAAATAAAGCAGATAGTATTTAAACTGTCTGCTTTATTATATATATGTTTCTATGCAGACTAGTGTACAAGGGGGAGTATTTATAAATTATTTATTACTCGGCTCAATACAAATATTAAGAAATTATAAAATCATTTTATGGCACCCTTTCACTTAGTCCTCACTACGTTCGACGTGAACATTTTCCATAAAATGCTCTAAAAATTTCTAAATATTTTCCAATCGCATTCGTAATGAAATAATTTATAAATACTCCCCCTTGTACACTAGTCTGGATAGAAACGGATATTTAACGTGAATTATGGTTTTTATGTCAAAATGCTTGACAGTTTACAATAATAAAGATAAAATAGATATGGTAGGAAAAAATATATTTCAGATAACATATATATTTATTTCGAACATTGAAAATTAAATAAGAAAGAGGTGTATGATTATGAATATTGTAATCATTATCGCCGCTGTCTTAATCTCACTTGCAATAGGATTTCTAGTAGGAATGATATATAGAAAGAAAGTTGCAGAATCTAAAATTCAAGGAGCAGAGAACGAGGCAAAAAGATTAATTGATTTAGCAAAAAAAGAAGGAGAGAATCTAAAAAAAGAAGAGATTTTCAAAGCTAAAGAAGAAATTATGAATAATAGAAAAGAATTGGATCAAGAGATTAAAGAAAGAAGGGGCGAAGTACAAAAACAAGAAGCAAGACTAATTCAAAAAGAGGAAAACTTAGAAAAACGTGCAAATAATTTTGAAAAAAGAGAACAAGAATTAGAAAGAGAAAGACAAGAAATCGAAAGAGAAAAAGAAGAATTAGAAAAATTGCATGAACAAGAAATGGTCGAACTTCAAAAAATTGCATCTTTAAGTAAAGAAGAGGCAAAACAAAGATTACTTGCAGAAATGGACAAAGAGCTTACAGCAGAAAAAGCAAGCTTAATTAGAGAAAAAGAACAAAAAGCAAAAGAAGATGCAAATAAAAATGCAAAAGAGATTTTGTGTTATGCAGTGCAAAAATGTGCAGCTGATCATTCACAAGAAACAACAGTATCAATTGTTCCACTTCCTAATGATGACATGAAAGGAAGAATTATTGGTAGAGAAGGAAGAAACATAAAAGCATTAGAAACATTAACAGGAATTGATTTAATAATCGATGATACACCAGAAGCTGTCGTATTATCAGGATTTGACCCATTAAGAAGAGAAGTTGCAAGAATTGCGTTAGAGAAGTTAATTGATGACGGAAGAATTCATCCAGCTAAAATCGAAGAAATGGTTGAGAAAGCTAAGGAAGAACTAGATGCAACAATCAAAGAAGAAGGAGAAAGAGCTGTATTAGAAACAGGTGTCATTGGATTACATCCAGATTTAGTAAAACTAATTGGAAAATTAAAATACAGAACAAGTTATGGACAAAATGTATTAAACCATTCAATAGAAGTTTCAAATCTAGCAAGAATTATGGCAGAGGAATTAGGACTAGATGCTAAACGTGCTAGAAGAGCAGGTTTATTACATGATATTGGAAAAGCATTAGATCATGATATGGAAGGAACCCATGTAGAAATTGGTGTAGAAGTATTGAAAAAATACAAAGAAAATCCATTAGTCATTAATGCTGTAGAAGCACATCATGGCGATGTAGAACCTCAAACTTTAGAAGCTGTTTTAGTACAAGCAGCAGATGCAATATCTGCTTCAAGACCAGGAGCTAGAAGAGAAACACTAGAAGCCTATATTAAAAGATTACAAAATCTTGAGGAAATTGCTGATTCATTTGATGGGGTTGAAAAATCTTTTGCTATACAAGCTGGTCGTGAAATTAGAGTTATGGTAAAACCAGAAAAAATTTCAGATGACCAAATGACAATATTAGCAAGAGATGTTTCTAAAAAGATTGAAAATGAAATGGATTATCCAGGTCAAATCAAAGTTAATGTGATTAGAGAAACAAGAACAGTTGATTATGCAAAATAAAAATATAAATCGATAAGGATTTAGATACCTAAAAAAGAACCTAGCTTAAAAGCTGGGTTCTTTTTTTAGGATAATTTAGTTAATAGAGAGCGACAGATGGCTTGCGAATTCAAAAAAAATATAGTATGATATATCTATAAAATAAAGAAAGAAGGAATAAGTTTGAAGATTTTAGCAGTGGGAGATATTATTGGATCTACAGGAATTAAAGAATTAAAAAATAAATTATACCAAATTAGACAAAAAGAAGAAATAGATTTTGTCATTGTGAATGGAGAAAATTCAGCAGAAGGAATGGGAATTACAGAAAAAAACTTTAATGATATTATTTCTCAAAATGTGGATGTAGTAACAATGGGAAATCATACATGGGGTAAGAAAGATATCTTTAAATTTATAGACCACCCTAAATTAATAAGACCAGCCAACTATCCAAAAGGAGTAGTCGGTAAAGGATATGGTATATATGAATGCAAAAATAAGAAAATAGCGGTTATCAATCTCATTGGAAGAGTCTATATAAATGTATTATCAGAAAATCCATTTTTAGTAGTAAAAGATATCATAAAAAAAATAAAAGATAAAGTTGATATTATCATAGTAGATTTTCATGCTGAAGCAACAGGAGAGAAAATCACAATGGGATATTATCTAGATGGTAAAGTTACAGCCGTTTTTGGAACACATACACATGTACAAACAGCAGACGAAAGAATTCTACCAAAAGGAACAGCATATATTAGTGATATTGGTATGACAGGAACAAAAAATTCAGCACTTGGAATGGATGTATCTGTAGCATTAAAACGATTTGAAACATCATTACCAGAACGATACAAAGTAGCAACAGGCGAAGGGATGTTAAATGGTGTTATTTATGATATTGATGATGAAACAAATAAGGTAAAAACAATAACAAGAGTTAATGTATAAAACAGATATTAGTGAAATTGAAGATTATCATTTATAAACAATAAAAATGTCGAATTAGTGGATTTATTGCGATGAAAACCTATAGATTTTTATAAAAAACACTTTACACAAATTTCCAGATAATGTAAAATACAAAATGTAAGAGTTGCAACAAAAAAATAAAAATTATAGGAGGCAAAAGAAAATGGAAGTTTTAAAAATTTCATCAAAATCAAATCCTAATTCAGTAGCAGGAGCAATTGCTGGATTAGTCAAAGAATCAAACAAAGCAGAAATGCAAGCAATCGGAGCAGGAGCATTAAATCAAGCTGTAAAGGCAGTTGCAATAGCAAGAGGCTTTGTAGCACCATCAGGTGTAGACCTAGTTTGTATACCTGCATTTGCAGAAGTGGAGGTAGAAGGAGAAGATAGAACAGGTATCAAATTGATAGTAGAATCAAGAGGATAGAAATAAATAACAGACTACAAAAATAGTAGTCTGTTTTGTTTTGTTCCAAATAGAAACGTCCCCAATTGGACACTTGACAATTACACAATATTATGAAAAAATACAAAAGATAAAAGTACAGAAAATAAGGAGGAATAGAAAATGGAAAAAAAGAGAGGATTTGAAATTGCAAAAGGATTTGAGGATAAAAATATAAATCTTCCAATTAGAAAAACAAAGTATAGTGCAGGATATGATATAGAAGCAGCAGAAGATACTGTTATACCAAGCTTTAAAAAGGGAATGAATCCAACATTAGTAAAAACAGGATTAAAAGCATATATGCAAGATGATGAAATGTTATTATTATATAATCGTAGTTCTAACCCAAAAAAGAAAGGATTAATTGTGTCAAATAGTGTTGGAGTAATTGATAAAGATTATTATGAAAATCCAGATAATGATGGACATATTATGTTTGCCTTTTATAACATAAAAGAAGAAGATGTTGTTATCAAAAAAGGGGAAGCAATTGGACAAGCAATTTTCCAAAAATATTTAGTAACAGATGATGATGTAGCAGAAGGAGAAAGAGTTTGAGGGTTTGGTTCAACTACAAAATAAATCCTAAAAATATGAAAAAATTTTTTTCCTTAGAGCGATAAGGAATAGAACAAAAATCAACATAAAAAATGACGGTACTGCGCCTGACTCTTACCGGTTATTGTTGTACACTAAATATG
>CALXEX010000024.1 GCA_944387445.1 uncultured Clostridia bacterium
AAAATTTGTTTTTTGTATTGTTTTATTGTAAATTGTATGCTATACTAACTGACATAGGAAATGAACATAGTAGTAGATATGTGTTGCCACTGCACTAGATAACTTTGGTTATCAGAAAGTGAGGTGGTGTTTATGGGTTTTATACTTTTTTTAATATATGCCTTAATGGTATCATCAGCAATAAACGTAGCCTTATTAACGATTTTATACATAAAATATGTAAATTCGAAAATAGATAAGGAATAAAATAACAACACATTCCACTATGCCAATATTGCGAATGTGTTGTTATAACTATATGTAGTGGTAACCGCATTCACTGCGGTTATTCATTTCCTATACTTATTATACACAGATATTAAAAAAATGTCAAATAATAAAATTTAAAAATTATCTTTGGTTAATTTAAGTTAATAAAACATTAGTGTCCATAGCTTTTAAGCTATGCTAGTCATTAATATAGGAGAAACTCTCAAATATTGATTTTCTCCATTTTATTAGCTATTATTTCTAGCTTATATTTTTTTATAATTACTTTCTTGAATAATTTTTATTACTTCAGGTAATTCTTCTAACCCAATTTTCTTTCCCATATGTCCTATTCCAGAAATAAATACTGGTTTAGAATCAACAACTGAAGTATATTTTTCTAATATGTTAAATGGTACAATATGATCATTATCACTATAAATTGAATATTTTTCTTTTATCAAATTTACATTTCTTTCTTTTTCTTCATCAGTTATTTTTAAAGGTTTAACAACTTGATTTAGAACATCTTTACCTTCAACATGAAATGGCTCTGCAAATCCAGCTAGGCTTATATAAAGACCTATATTTATATTATTTTTGCAAATATATTTTATAAACATTGGGTTTCCAATAGAATGTGCAACTACAATTAAATCTTCATTCATCATGTTTCTATATATATCAAATATTTTAAAATAAGCATTTATATTTATTTCTTCTCTAACAGGAAATTTCGGAATTATAACTTTGTATCCTTGTGCTTCTAATTCTTTTTGGAAATAATAAAAAATCTTTGGTATTCCATTAAATCCATGAATTAACAATATATTTTTTTCATTATCCATATTTCATACCTCACATTTCAATATTTTAATTTTATTATAATATTTATTTAAATTTTATACAATAAATTTATTTTAGTAATAATAAAAAAGTAGAAATTATAATTAATAATTTTATATAGAAATGCCACTTGTTTGCTTGACAAGTGCTATCCCTTCTGAATAATCTTTATCGAACTTATCCATATGTGCCAAATATTCTCTTTGTAATTCTACAAACCGTTTGTTACTGTCATCTTTCTGAAGTTCTCTAATAATAAACTCCATATTTACACCTCCAAAATTAATTAACTGGAGGTTATGCACAGCCCTCCAATTAAACTAATATTTATTTACATAGATGCTCTGCGCTAACATTTTAGATAATATTTACTACAGTATTTTAGTAATTCCATAATCCCTGTAAAATCAATTTGAAATTTCTTCGTAACACAGAACTTTGACTCTGACATAAGTCCTAACCCCCCTATGAGTTATGACGTACCATCATAGCTCGGGGGCTGTGAGGCAATAAAATTTATTGGATTTTTACAACAAAAAAATACCATCCTTTTCAGAATGATATTTGTATTTATCTGTTTTATTAGTTCGAACAGAAACGTCATTGGTACCGATGGTGGGACTCGAACCCACATGGTTTCCCGCTGGATTTTGAGTCCAGTGCGTCTACCAATTCCGCCACATCGGCATGAAAAATATGTACTAATATATATTAGCACATATCTTAGAAAAAGTCTAGAAAAATTTTAACTTTTTTTAAAGTTTCGTTTACACAATTTTAATTGTCTGTCCTGGATAAATCAAATTTGGATTTTGAATATCATTATATTGTAAAATTTCATTTAAAGTAATTCCAAATCTTCTAGCAATTCCATTTAATGTATCTCCTTCTTTTACAACATAATATACTTGAATGGTATTGTCTACTGGAGCTAGATCTGTCACATTACTTTCTGTAATCCTTAATTTTTGTCCTGGATAAATTAAATTTGGATTTTCTATATCATTTAATTCTACAATATGTTCTACACTTACATGATATACTCTTGCTATTTGTGATAGGGTATTTCCTCTTTGAACTGTATAAATAATATCTCCTGTTCCTCTTTCTTCATTCCCTGGTATCGTCGAATTGGTAAGGATTCTTAGTTTCTCACCTGGATAAATCAAATCTGGATTTTGTATATTGTTAATATCTACAATTTCTTGTACTGTTGTACCATATCTTCTTGCAATGGCACTTAATGTATCTCCACTTTGCACAGTATATTCTATACTTTCTGTATTAGCTTGAGTTGTATTTCCACTATTATTTGCAATTTCAGAAGTTTCATCTAAAAAAATCTCTTCTGTATATAAGTCTCTATCTACATTACCATTAATTCCATTTACTCTACCTCTATCTGTATATTGTATACCAACATATGTATTCCAACTCGTTTCTATATTAATCAGATTATTCCTATCTTCATAATAGGCAATCCATAAATCATAATCTTCTGCTAGACTCGTGTCAAATGTACTTGTAGCATTTGATAAATCACTATATAGAATAACCTCTTTATTCGTCAGCTCCTCTACACGTTGCATAAAGTTTCTAGCAATATTATTGATTTCTTCTCTTTCCACACCTCCAAAAGTTTCATAGTCTAATACCAATTTACAATCTGGTGTTTTTCCAGAAATAACCGATACAAAAAAGTTAGCTTCTTCCTGTGCTTGTTCTGTATTGGTTGCTGTTAAATAATGATAAAATCCTACACGCAATCCATTTGCTTTTGCATTTTCATAATTAATATCAAAATAGACATCTTTTATATTGGTCCCTTGACTTGCCTTTATGTATACTACCTGTATCCCAGCATCTCTTACTTCTGCATAATTGATATACCCTTGCCAATTACTAACATCAATTCCTTGATAACTTAAATTCGATACAGGTGTTAATGCATATGTATGATTGATTTGAATACAAAATACAAAAATAAATATGATAATTCCTGAAATGAATTTTTTTAACATACCTTCCTCCTTTTTTCTACTATACTATGTTTTCGAGAAAGTTTTGTTAAAAAAGAAAACAATATGATTGAATTTTTTCTATATATTATTATTTTTCTTAAATGAAAAAATAATGTTTCTAATTCAACAAAAAAGGCATATAATTTTTAATTATATACCTTTTCTACTATTTTTCATCAGCATTTTCTTCTTCGTCTTTCTTAATTTCTTTTGCTTCTTGTTTCGTATTTTCTTCTTTTAAAATGACATCATATTCGAAAACTTGAAATGTTTTTACATTTACTTTAGAAAAATCATCTTTTTCATCTTCTATTTCTGTCATTTTAAATGATGTTCGATTAACTAATTTTAAATCTACTTTTGCTAAATCTACTAATATTTTACTTGATATGTCTTGTCCAATTGGCAAAGTTTTATTTTGATTATCATAAAAAATAATATTGGTATAACTAATTCCATTCATTCCTCTTTTGACATTTATTTTATATAAATTAAATTTATTTCCCTTCTGTTTTATATGTTCATGAATTTCATTTTCAGGATTGATATTAAATATATTTATTTCTTTAGAATCTAATTTTTCATTACCCAATATTTTATATACTGGTAAATCATCAATGATAACCACTTTATCTAATGCTTTTTTAATATTATCTACAACTGTTTCTAAAGCCAATTTATATCCGATTTGTTTTGTATTTTTATTAATTTCTAAAATATTAAATTTATCTCTTGCTACTTCTCTATGTGTTTTATTTGCAATTTTTGAAATCTTTGTTGTATCTTGTGACATTCCACCAAATATATCAAATTCTTCTATTTCATGCAATACATTGTCTTCCTGTGCTTCTTTTTTCAATTCTTTTAAATTGTTTTCAATTTCTTTTGGTAGTACCTCGTTATTTTTTACTTTGTTTAATAATGGCAAAATATTGGTTGTTGTTAAATAAATGCTATCTGCTTCACTTTTGGTTAACGATTTCCTTTCAACCTGATCCATTGTTTTTCCAAAGTCTTCTAAGTCTTGCTGATAATCAAATACTTTAGTTACTTTTTTGATAATATTGACTTCTTCCTCTTCTCCTTCTGCTAAAGATGCTACTTCATCTTTGTTACTATATTTCCAAAATTCAAAGATACTTCTTTTATGATTATCGATTTCTTGTATATAATTTGTTGCATTTTCTATTTTTTTTTGCATATTTTTATTTTTCAATTTTAATGCATTTACATCCATCAGTATATTTTTTAATTCTGTTTCATCTAATTCATATGCTTTATATAAATCTATTAGTTCTTCTATTGTGTAATTATCTTTTTTATTTAATCTTGTTTTTGCATTTTTGGTTTTTTCTTCCTCTGTTTTAGGCGTGCTTTTCTCTGTTGTGTTCTTTTCTTCTTTTTCTTCTAACACATTTTCTTTCATTGTCTGCTTTTTATTCTTTTTGCTGTATTTAAAATAATATTTAAACTTACCAAAAAATGTTTTTTTACATTCCAAGAAAGTTGATATTTGCTTTTCTTTTGCTAAATATTCTATTTCTTGAGAAGCAGAAATAATTTTTAAATTATCTAATTTCTTTTTGTTTTCCTTTAATAATTCTCCTATTAATTCTTGTTTTTCTATTCCTACTTCATATTCATCATTTATCCATTCTGCAATATTTTCATATTCTAATTTATAATCATTATTATAAAATTCTAATTCTCCACCTTTTGTGATATTGGTTTTAAATTCAAAATAATGTGGTAATTCTGTTTGTAAAATAAACATCGCTTTTAATAGTTTATAGAATTGTGTTGCTTCTACTAAACTACTAATTTTGATTTTATATGGACTTCTGATTTTTCCATATACTTCTGTTTCTCCTACAATATGAATTGATAATTTTCCAGTTTTATCATATACTTCATAAATTAATGGCCAGTCTTTTGTAAAAAGCCATAAATAGTTTTCTAAGTCTTCGAATTCTGATTTCTTATAAAATGTATTGCTATAGGTAACATTTCGAATTGGTACAAATATTTTTCCTGTTTTCTTTTTTTCCAATTGTTTTTTTAATAAAAAGAAAAAGGTTGAATAGTCTGTATCTTCTGTTGGAACCAACATAAAATATTGGTCTGTATCTTCTGCATAATAAATTTGCCATAAATAATTCCCTTCAAATTTTACTTTAAACGGAATTTTTTTGTTTAATTTTGTTTGCTCTTCTTGTACACTTTCTATTTCTTCTACTTTTAATTCTTTTAACATACGTAAAAAGGTTGTATGTTTTAAAAAATTTCTTTCATTTTCTGTATCTAAATATTCAGATAGCGGACTTGCTTTTTTATATTTTTCTTGTATATCATCTAATCGATTGGTTGGTGTTAATAAAATTTGTATATCTTTAATTGGTATATAACGATATTGTCTATATTGTTTTTCATCATAAAATTTAGGAACTCTAAATTTTAGTGGTTCATAATTCTCAAATTGATTTTTAGCATCTTCTAAATTTAGTCCCAAATAATCTAATTTTTCTTTAATTTCATCTATTTTTTCTCCAGTTTTCTTTGGCAAAACAATAGCTCCTCTCTATTTCTATTTTATTGTATATTTTTACTTTAACCTTATACATACTTACTTAATAATTTCATAAAAATTCTTAAATTCATACCCTTGCCCTTGTAAATAATCAATAATTCCTGGCAAAGCTTCTACAGTTACTTTTTTCGCTTGTGCATCATGCATTAAGATGACAACACTTTGTTTTTCTCCTACAGTTTCTTGTATTCGTTGTATCTCATACGCAATGGTAGGACTTGTTGTTTCTGAATCTCCATTTAATGCATTCCAGTCAACATGTACAATATTATTTTGCAAAAGTAACTCATTTGCTTGATTTTTTATATCTGCATACTTTCCTCCTACTAATCCACCTGGAAATCGGAACAAATGTGAATTATATTCTTGTTCTCCTATTGCATCTCTTACCACTTGATTACATTTATTGTATTCATCTAATACAGTTTGTGGTGATTGATAAATTGCCTCATACACATGTGAATATCCATGATTTGCAATAAAATGCCCTTCATCATACATTCTTTTGACCATGTCTGGGTTTTTTTCAACATTTGAACCTAATACAAAAAATGTTGCTTTAATCCCTTTTTCATTTAATATATCTAATATTTGTGGTGTATTACTAGATGGTCCATCATCAAACGTTAAAAATGCGCGTTTGGTATCAGAACTATATATATGATTCATATTCTCTATTCCGGTTTCTGTTAGTTTTGGTAATTTTTCTTGTCTTTTTCTTTCTAACTCTTCCTGCTCCTTTATGATTGCTTCTTGATATTGTTGGTAAGCTAATTTATATTCCGCATTTGCTCTTATAATATTCACACAATTTACCCATGTAATAACAATACCTATGAGCATTAGTACCATAATAACAATCATTAACGTTTTTTCTTTTGTAGTAAATCTAAATTTTGCAGGCACTAAAAACATATTTTTTTCTTCCTTCATTTCTTTTTCCTATAAATTTATTTTTTATCATTTTTATTTTCTTTAACTGATTTCTATTTTTCCGCTTATATTATATACTATTTTGTCAAAAATTCATATAGCATATATAAAAAAATTTTGTCGCATTGGGATCGTTTTTCTGTGCGACATTTTGAGGAATTGGGGACAGACTCATTTTTCCTTTTTCTATTTAGGAAGATGGTAAAAAAAATATAGAATATAAAAAAATGAAACGATTTTGCGTATCTAAATTTGAAATTAGAAATTATTAAAGAAAAAAGTGAGGAATGTTCATTTGGCTTAAGCTTTATAGCCATAATGAAAGAGACTCACTTTTTTCTTTTAGAATTTCTATGAAAATTTAGCTTATACAAAATTGTGTAATGGTTTTATATTCTATATTTTTTATAATTCTGTAAATTTTAAAAAAGGGAAAAATGAGTCTGTCCCCAATTCCTCAAAATGTCCCAAACAGAAACGTCCCCAATTGGACATTATTTTTTCATCACAGATTTTAAGTATTCTACTTCTTCATCTACTTTTAATCTCATGAAGATAGGTTCCCCTTTTTCAATTACTTTCATATCTTTTAAGCTATCATATGCATAGATGTCATTCCATCTGATACTATCAACATCTGTTATACCAATTTGTCTTAAAATATTATTGGCTGTATCTAGCATAAATGGTTTAATCAAGATGGCAATTTTTCTTAAATTTTCAATTAAATGATACATTGCAGATTTTAATTCATCTATTTTTTCTTCTTTTGCTAAAGTCCAAGGCATTGTTTCATCAATATATTTATTTGTTCTTGCAATCAAATCCCATATTTCTTGTAAAGCATTTGCAATTTCATATTCATTTAATTTTTCTTCAAATGCTTGTATTTTTTCTGTTGCATATTCTTCTAATTCTTTGTCTACTGCATTTGGTGTTCCTATATATTCAGGAACATGTCCTTCAAAATATTTATTTACCATGGATACAGTTCTATTTACTAAATTGCTTAAGTCATTACACAAATCAAAATTGTATCTTTCAACAAATGCTTCTGGTGAAAAGATTCCATCTTGACCTACTGGCATTTCTCTAAGTAGGAAATATCTAGTTGGGTCTAATCCATATCTATCAATTAAAGTTTCTGGATAAATCACATTTCCCTTTGATTTTGACATTTTACCATCTTTCATCATAATCCAGTTATGAACTAAAATCGTTTTTGGTAATGGTAAGTCTAATGCCATTAAGAATATTGGCCAATAAATTAAATGGAATCTAGCAATATCTTTTCCTACAATTTGTAAATCTGCTGGCCAATATTTTTTGAATAATGTATCATCATCAGACATGTATCCTAATGCTGTTAAATAGTTGGTTAAGGCATCCACCCATACATAAATCACATGTTTTGGGTCTTTTAATACTTTAATTCCCCAATCAAAACTGGTTCTAGTAACACATAAATCCTCCAATCCTGGTTTAATAAAGTTATTTATCATTTCATTTTTTCGAAATGCTGGCTTAATAAAATCAGGATGTTCATCATAATATTTCACTAGCTTATCAACATATTTTTTCATGTTAAAGAAGTATGCTTCTTCTTTCATTAATTTTACTTCTCTACCACAGTCTGGGCATTTTCCATCTACTAATTGGGTTTCTGTAAAATAGGTCTCACATGGTACGCAATACCAACCTTCATATTCTCCTTTATAGATGTCTCCTTGTTCCATAAATCTGTCAAATATTTTTTGAACAATTTTGGTATGCCTTTCTTCTGTTGTTTGAATGAAATCATCATATTGGACTCCCATTTTTGCCCATAATTCTTTTGCTTGTTCAGCCATTTCATCTACATATTCTTTTGGTTCTTTACCATTTTTTTCTGCTATTCCTTGAATTTTTTGTCCATGCTCATCTGTTCCTGTAAGCATATATGTGTCTTCACCTTTTAATTGATGATATCTTTTCATAGCATCTGCTAATACGGTTGTATAGGCTGTTCCTATATGAAATTTTCCGCTTGGATAATAAATTGGTGTTGTTACGTAAAATTTTTCGCTCAAAATCTTCATCTCCCTTATTTCTAATACATACAATTTAAATTTTATTTTCATTTTGCATACTTCTTTTTTCCTTTTATTGTTTACAAAATTTACAAATATATTATCATAAATTTAGGAAAAAGTCTATATTGGTTACATAAAAATATGATGTGCCCACTTTTACACATCATATTTCTTATCTTTTTATGACTTTATCATTATATTATTTACAATATTTCTTTAATACTAGCAGTGTATCTGTTATAGTATTATCTACATCTATTCCTATATTCATTTTTCTTTCCTTTAATAATTAGTTTTGTTAAGGGAAATTAATTTCTAATTGATGAATTATATCCTTTCTTAAAGCACAACGTTTATGCTGTGTTTTAAAGATTTCAAAACATTCATTACAATTAACACATATGCTTTCTTCATCATTTTTTAATTTTTGAACAAAATTTTCATCTGCTATAAAAGGACGGCTCATAGAAATAAAATCAATCCCTTTTTCTAAAGCATTATTCATCTGATTTACATTTCTAAAACCTCCAACTAAAATTATTGGGACATTCACTTTATTTCTTATCTTTAATGCATTTTCTAAAAAATATGGTGTTGGCTGATTTAACTTTTTAAAATTATTCCCACTGATTTCAATAGCATCTATTCCATCCATTTCTAACCATTTACATACTTCAATCTGTTGATTAATAAAATCACGATCTTCATTTTTTGATATGGTATCAATTTTAGCAATAATAGCAAAGTTTGATTTTATACTATTAGTTGCTTCTGTTAATATTTCATGAATAATTCGATAACGGTTATTTGCAGTTCCACCATAATTATCTGTACGTTTATTATAAAATGGATCTAAAAATTCACTCAGTAAGTATCCATGAGCCATGTGTAATTGAACTCCATCAAATCCAACTCTTTGTAGGAGTTCAATTGTTTTCACATAACTTCTAACACATTCTTTAATCTCCTCTATTGAAAGAGCCTTCGTATTATCTGTTTCACTTGGTGTTTTAGCGACTTGACCTTCTATTTTACTTCCATGATGACCTGGATAAGAAATTTGAGCAATTATTTTTGACCCATAATCATGCACTGTATTAGTTAATAACTTTAGTTTTTCTTTATTTCTACTATCATTCACACAAATATGAGTGACATCAGCTCTTTGATTTTTATCAATCGCCATATGTGAAGTAATTATTAATCCTACTCCACTCTTTGCCAAATCATGATAGACTTTTATATAATCATCCGTTATACAACCATCAATTGTTCCCAAATGTTCATTTGTTGCAGAACGTACAATTCTATTTTTTAATTCTATGTCCTTTATTTTATCTTTTTGCCATATATCTTTCATTCAAATCCCTTTCTTTTATTTTAAATTTATATTTTCTCCTAATTTTATCCCTCTAGTTTCTATTTTTTTATATTTCTTACTGAAAAACCCTTTATGTTTGGAAATTCAACTTTCATTGCAATACTTAAATTTTCTATAAATTTATTACCCCAAGAAGATTTTTCATATACTAATTTTCCCACATAATAATATAAATCTATTAGCCTTTTATTCGCATCGCTCATTATTAATGTTTGTGTTTTGTAAATTTCACTTTTTATGCTTTCTACAATTTGTTTAAAATCTTTTTCTAACATTTTATTTTCTTCCATATAATCACTCTTTTCATTTTTTGATTTTTTGTGTTTTTTACACATTCAGTTGTTTATATTTTCCAAATTGTGCAGACGCCGTCTGCACAATTTAATGTTATATAAGCATTATAACATTTATTTCTTCAAAATTCATTAAAAATATAAAAAACAAATTTTATTTATATTATTAAAATATCAAAAAAGATGAAATTGTATTTATATTTTTTACAATTCATCTTTTAAATATGTGAAAATTTATAAATTATTAAATTGTTTGTAGGAGGAAGCCTTTGCTATTACTGCATTTTATTTTCTATACTGCTTATTTTAATTATATAAAATTTCGTTTTTATGTAACTATCCTTATTCAAATAAAGTTCTAATCATTTTGATTAAATAATGACTTCCTCCTTCAGTGTTATCTTGAATATTTTCTACCATACTAATGACTAATATGTCATTCTCTCCTTGGTCTGTTGTAAAACAATCAAACCATCCTAATGTTCCACTTTCATTATCTTCTTTATCTGTTTTTAATTCTGCTGTTCCTGTCTTTCCTGCAATAGTTACACCATTAACTTTCATATCATTTGCTGAGCCACGTTCAACTACTTGAATTAAATCTTCTTTTATCGTATTTGCTGCCTCTTCTGAGAAAGCATCTTCTATTAAAATCTCTGGCGTTTTATCTTCTTTGTATTCAATGTATGGTTTTACCATATCTCCATTGTTATAGAAACCTGAATAAATAGATGCCATGTGAATTGGGTTGATTAATAAGTTTCCTTGGCCAAATCCAGTATCTGCCAATTTTCCTTCTGAATTGATTCCATCTTCATTTGCATATTGTGATGTTGCAAGTGATAATGGAAATTCTAATTGCTTATTAAATCCGATTTTATCTAAGCTTTCTGTAAATTTACTTGTTCCCATTCTTAAAGCTGTTTGCGCAAAATAGATATTATCTGAATACATTAATCCATTTAATAAGTTTTTAGGTCCATTATATCCTGTTAATGTTGTTACTCTGTAATCTCCCCAAGAAGAATCTTTTTGCCAGCTGGTTCCTGTATAACCAAAATCTTTATCTGCAGTAATACTTCCAGTGGTTAATCCAATCGCACCTGTGATTGCTTTAAATGTTGAACCTGGGCAATACTTTTGTATAAATCTATTGTATAAAGGTTTTGCTTCATCATTATTTAATGCATTCCATTGATCTGTTGTCATTCCTAAAGTAAAGTCATTTGAGTCAAATGTTGGTGTACTAACCAAAGCTAGTAATTCTCCTGTTGCTGGTTGCATCACAACAAATAGTCCTTTGTCATTTTGTAATTGCTCATATAGCTTTGTTTGTATATCACTATCAATTGTAAGGGTAATATCTTCTCCATCTTTTTGTTCTTGTTTTGCTAAGGTTTTTATCTCATTTCCTTCTGCATCTTCTATATAGATTCTAACTCCATCTGTTCCTCTTAATCTATCTTCATAAGCCAGTTCTAGTCCAGATTTTCCAATCAAGCTAGTAGAACTATATCCTTTATCTGCATATTTTTCTAATTCTTCTGCATTAATTGCTTGTACATATCCAATTAAATGTCCAGCTTCTTCTCCCAACGTATAGACTCTTCCCTTTGCATCATTAATCATGATTCCTGGAATTTGCAATAACTGCTTCTTTAATTCTGTATCGTTGCTAGCTACTTTTCTTACAGGTACAAATGTATCATCTTTTACATAAGATGCTGATAAATAATTGTTAATCGTTTCTACTGATACACCTGTTAGTTCTGCTATTTTGCTGATACTTTCTTCTTTGTTATCACCTAATTTTCCTGGTACGATTCCCACTTGCGAAATGGTTCCATCATAAGCAAGTCTATTTCCATTTCTATCGAATATACTTCCTCTTTTTCCACTTAAGGTTTCAACTCTTACTTTATAATCTCTTTGTAACTGAGGAAAAATTAAACTTGAAGACCATTCTAATTTATAGTCTTTATCTTCTTTTACAAGATATGCTTCATTATTAAAACTGATGGTTCCTGCTGAAGTCACCATTTCTTCACTATATGATACTTTTTTCTTATTATCTTCATTTGTGACTTCTTTTACATTGATTTTAATATTACTACTGTCAATTCCTTCATAAATGTTTTCATTCCTTGTCACAAAATCTTCTTGACTAATACTTTCTTTTGACGAACTACTTAAATAATTATACATCTCTTCATATTTTTTATCATTAATAGCTGAAAAATATGTATTTAAAACCTCTTCTGGTTTTTCTTTTGGCATGTTCATGATGATAATTCCTACTACAATTGCTACAATTAGTATAACTGCAATAATGATTCCAATAATTACTTTCTTATTTTTCATATTATTTTCTCCCCCTTTATGGAAATAGATTGTTTAACCTCTTTTCTTTCTATTTCGACATTATTATATCATTCGTTTTTTGGTTTTTATATAGTTTTTTAATTATTTTTTATTTTTAGTTTTGAAAAGGCATCCCTGCATAGGATGCCTTTTGCTATTCCTAGTATACTAGGAATTTAGGGTGCATCAAAATGTTATTCCAAATGGCCAGAAGGAACCATGTGTTGATTTTTCATGATAGTTCTTTCCTTTTGCCGGCAAACTGATACCTTTGTCTGAAGATTGTAGACCACCAGTTTTTTCTCCCGCTTTTGGTAATTCTCTCTTTGTGTTTCTTAATACTTTTCTTATTCTCATTTTTTACCTCCTTTTCGCACCCTGAAACTTAAATTATACATTGATAATTTTAAAATATTATATCACCTTTTTTATTTTTTTACAGTATTTTTCCGTTTTTTTCTATTTGAATTGACTGATTCAAATAAGAAACACAATCTTCCTTAAATTGCTTTTTAGAATAGCCACCTTTTATAAATAATTTTTTATATTTTATCCATACCACCTGTAAAGTTATTCTCATAATGCCTTTTCGAATTGCTCGTACAATTGTATTCAAAATTTTATTTCTCTTTCTACTAATTTTATGCAAAGTATTAGATTGAAATACAACATGTTTTAGTTCATCTTGTAGCATTTGCTTACATATCGTTTTTAGTAAAGTAGAATTTGTTGCATTCGATAAGGCTGTATAATAAGATAAGGCGATCATTTCTGCTGTTACTAATACAATTACTTCACATTCTAACCCCATAAGTTTTCTTAAAACTCTAAATACTTTATCAATTCCTATGTTTTCTAATGGTTGTATATCATATATTTCCATATATTTTTTTAAAGTTTGAGAATGTCTATTTTCCTCTATAACAAACCAATCCATTGCTTTTTCATAAGGATAATCTTTTGTTTTTTCTACATAATTTTTTACTCTCTTTTTTAGATTTTTTCCTTCAGAGCCTTCCCCTATTTGAAAAGCTCTGATAGATGGTGTAATACATTTTATATCTTCTTTTGTTAATTCATCATGTTTTGTATAATCTAATTTTAATAAATGTGCATTGTTATATTCAAAATAAGCTACCCAATCAAAATTTTCTAAATCTTCTATGTTTGTTTCTTTTAAATTAACCATATTTTTTCTTCCTTTTCTTAATCTCTTAATGTTTCCATCCAATGTTCATTATAATATGTTTCAAAATCATAATTATATCCATATCCATTATTTGTATCAATTGTTGCTTTTGTAGATTTAGCGCCTGCCAAATTTCCTTTATAGGTTGTTTTATTTGTATTGACAACTATATTTCCATTAAAAGTACAACCTTCTATCTTTCCTAAGATATGGTTACCTGCAATTCCTCCAATATATAATATTTCTTGTTCATATTGTTTGGCTGTATTGATTGTTATTGTGCCTGATGATGTACTATTTTTTATTGTCCCCTCTGCACCATTAGAATCTCCATTTGTTCCTGCAATTCCTGCCACAATATTGCTACCTGTTAAGTTTCCCTCATTTACACAGTTTTCTATTGTTTCATAATTATATATAGCAATTCCTGCTACCATACCATTATCAGAAGTTATGTCCCCATAATTCTTACAATTAATCATACTCGAAAGATTATATGTTACCAAACCACTTGCAAAATTTTCTGCTACAATTTTTCCTTTATTGATACAGTTTGATAATGTTCCTACATATTCCATGCAAATTCCATTCACATTACTTCCTGTCAAATTACCTTCGTTTGTACAATTTTCTATTACGCCTCCTGCTCTATATGCGGTTATACCCCCAACGGTTCCTGATGAACAAGTAATATTTACTTTATTTACACAATTACGAATTGCCCCACCATATAAATTCCCTACAATTCCTCCAGTAAAATTTATACTTTCTGCTGATTGTATATGGATATTTCCACTCGTTGTGCAATTCTCTATTGTTCCCTGATTTATTCGTGCAAATATACCTTCTTGATAAGCTGTTTCTTCATCTGCTATAATGTTCACATTGATATTTTCTATATTTAAATTTTTAATCATACCCTCATTTGTATAAAACATAGCAATTCGATTGATTGTTTCCAGATTATTTCCACTCACATTTTTAATACTATGTCCGTTTCCATCTAATTCTCCAGAAAATGTAATGGTATTTAATCGCATAGATTCTCCCTGAAAGTCAAGATCATTAACAAGTCTATATTTTCCTGATGGATTATTTGCAATTCTTCTAAAATCATCAATGGTATAAATTTTGGTATATCCATCTTCCATCTCTTCACTATCTGTTATATTGACATCATCTCTTGAAAAACCAGTCTTTCCTAGCATCTCTTCTAGTTCTTCTAAACTATATCGTTTTCTAAATTGTGTTAAATATCTTATTAACCTAGCACATCGATTATTATCTAATAATTTATATACAACAGGTCTAGGTGTTGTTCCATCATCTACACCTATATTGGCATATTTTTCTTTATCATAATCTAAAATAATGTAATTTTTTCCTGATGACATAATTCTATCCATAGAATCTACGTGAAAATCGTCTGTCATAGGTGTCATCAAACTATAACACATCCTATCTTCTGCTACTTCTAATAAATGTGTATAATCTTCATCTTCTTTTTCGAACACATAGAAATAATCTTTCATTTTTGGCTTGTAAATAATTCTATCTGGGTCACCTGTATAATAACTTAAACTATTTTCTAATTTTAAATATTTATTACCATATTCTGCTTCATCTTGTTCTATCACTTTTCTTTGATAATCTCTATCTAACTTTATGAATATCACAATTCCTAATAAGATGATTAATAGAATAACAATTGGTATGATAATATATCTTTTTTTAAACTTCATTTTTATCTTTCATATAATACCATATGCATTATATGCCTTTCTTATAAAATATTTTTGTCACCTTAGTTTCAATAGTTTATTCTAAATTTTCTTTAAATGGAAAATTATCTGGGTTATATGTATATGTTCTTAAATCCACACCATATTCTGCTTCTAATTCTTCTCTAGTATATGTTACTTCATATATAGTACTTGAATCATATCTATCCTCTTTGGCTTCTATTCTTACAGAATGTAAATTGTCAATTAGACTTAATAAAGTGACTGCATTTTTCTTAAATAATGTTTCTTTTTCTTCTAAGGATAGTTGTTTAAATGCTTCATATTCTTTTTTGTTCTCTTCAGTCGTAAATTCATTATAATAACGAATTTGCACATAATATTGTTCTGGATTTTCTTCTTCTCTTCCTGTATATACAGAAGTATATTTTCCTAAACTTAATTTTTGAACAAGATTTTTTACACTACCAAAATCTCCCACATATTGTATTTTATAAGGAATCATATCTTCAAAATCATAAGCAAAATAGTTTTCCTCTACTTTTGCAATTTTTCCGATAAAAAATATGCCACCAATAATAACAATCAAAGTTAAAGAAATAATTGTCATTCGAACAGTTTTGGCTTTAAATTTAGGGAAGAATTTTATCATATAAATTCTTCTTTCTGTATCACTTTCTACGCCTGCTAAGTTTAATACTTCTGTTTCATAGCTTTTATATAACCTGTCTCTTAAAGCATTAATAATGGTAAGTGCGTATTCTTTATTTTCTTCTGGCTGTAAATGTTTTAATACATTTGCATCTGCCTTTAATTCAATATCTTGTCTAATTCTTTTAAAAATAATATATAAAAATGGATTAAACCAATAAATTGTTCTTAAGATGTTTAAAATTACATTTATAATTAAGTCTTTTCCCTTATAATGGGCTAATTCATGCATAAGTGTATATTTAATTTCCACATCTGATTTATTTTTCATACTCTCTTCATCTAGAAATATTTTTGTATCTATTATTCCATATATAGCAGGTGATAAAATCCCTTGCTTATTGATTAACACAATATCTTTATTAATATTTAATTCTTTTTTGCAATTTTCAAAAATTTCGATAATTCTTTTATCTGTTAATAAATCACTTACCCTTAAACGATTCATTTTTCTTTTGATAAACAAATATCTTAACCATAATATGGCAATAACACCTACCCATAGGCATGGAATAGCAATATCAAATATAATATATTTTGCATAGGCTGTATATAAGTTTCCTCTTACAACTTTATAGTCTTCAAATGTGGTATCTTGTCTTTGAATATAGGAATTATATTCTGCTTGCCTATCTTCTATCTCTTGTCGAAAAGATATTTCTTGAATTGGATTTAAAATTTTCATAAAAATGTTGTTGCTTTCATATATCCCATTTATGTTTAATGGAACAACAAGAGAAATGATAAAAATCCCCCACATGACCAATTTCCATTTAGGGGAAATTTTTTTATCTAATATTTCTTGAATTAAAAATATGGTAAATCCTACAATAACAGCAAATATGGACATATATACTATCATATAAAAAGCTTCTCTTATTGGTATTCTATTAATCATGATATTTGCATATGTAAATAGTTTTTCTATCATATATATTTTCTCCTTTAAATATTATCTAAATATTTTCTTATTCATCTAATATTTTTAACAATTTTTCTATTTCTTCTTTGGTTATTTTTTTATCTTCTACAAAATTTAATAACATATGATCTACATTACCATCATATACTTTGTCTAAAAAGTTCTCATTTGCACTTTTTAAATATTTCTTTTCTGAAATTAAAGGCTTATATTCATTCTCTTTTTTATTTTTTTCGACAGATTTCACCATTTTTTTGTCAATTAATCTATATAACAATGTTTTTATTGTACTTTTATTCTTTTGTTCTTCTTTGCTTAATTCTTCCACAAGTTCATTTAATGTGATACTTTTTTTCTCCCATAATACTTTCATAATTTCTAATTCTGCATCTGTAATTTTTTCTGTAATTTTCATTGTTACCTCCTTTATATAGCGTAAAGATTACAGTTGTAAACCACTTATAGTTTACAACTGTAATCTCTATTTGTCAATATTTTTTTATTTATTCTTATTAATAAATGCTATAATTTGTTTTGCTAATTCCTCTTCTTTTCCTTCATAGCTATGGTTTGCCCCATCCAAATAATAAATATCTTTATTTGGATTTGTAATTGTATGATTCATCATATCAACCAATTCTTCTGGCATTTGAACAATCATTTCATTAACATTTCCCCAACGCATAAACAATGGTACATCTATATTATTTAGTACTTTTAATTCTTTGTCCTCTCCAAAATTTGCAAAATTGATATCTTGATAATCTCTTGCATATCTTAAAAATGTTTTGACACTAATTGGATGAATGAAAGCTTCTTCTGGCATCATTTCGTCTTTTGATCCATTTTTTTCTTTTTCTTCTGCATATTGTAAATATTTATCAAAATTATCTCTTAAGTATACTTTTAATGCTCTTGGAATATCAATCAAAGAATTTAATATGATTCCTTTTATGTTATTTACCATATCATCTTGTTCATCTTTTAATTCATTATATGTGTAAACAATTTTTGTACAACCTAAACTGTGGCCTTGTAAATATATATTTTTATATCCCAATTCTTTTAATTTGATAATAGCTCCTGTAATATCTTCATAACCCTCTAACACATCTTCAAAGCTTGTTCCACCTAACTCTTTTTCTCTTTTTCCTTCTGTATATCTTCTTATATATTTTGCCAACTCACTTCCACGATTGTTAAAGCAAAAATAATCTATACCATTTTCATTAGCTATCTTTGCCATTGTTGTTTCTCTTTTTTTCATGCAGTTGCTACCCATTCCATGAATAGACAAGATAATATCTTCTGTCTTATTTTTACTAGTATATAATAACCCATCTAATTTAATTCCATCTGTTGCTAAAAAATATATTACTTCCATTTATACACACCTCTTTATCATTTTTATAGCAAATTCTTTTGCATTTTCTACATCCTTTGCATCTGGATGTGTTAATGCTTTTTCAAAATTTTCTAAACTGACTTGCAATTTTTTATCTTCTGGATGTTCTGTTATCATTTTCACATATCGATCTTTTACACTAAGTGGCATTTTTCCCTGGCAATAAAAATATCCTAAAATTTCATTGGTTTGCGGAATAGATTGTTTAATTCTTTGATATAAATTTTCAAAATATTCTTCAGATCCTCCAAATCCAGCTGTTCCAAATATTGCAATCTTTTTATGATTTATCTTTTCTAATTTTTCTTTGACCTTTTGACTACAATTTCCCTTATCTGTCCATGTACCAACAAAAACAAGGTCAGCTTCATTAATATCTGTATTCATATCACCAAAAATAATTTCATGTTCACTACATGCTTCTTTAATTGCTTCAGCGATTTTTTTAGTATTTCCTGTTATACTATCATAGATAATAGCAATTTTCATGAATAACACCTCTATTTTAATACTTCTAATATTTCTTGTTTATCTGTTACTCCTACAAATGTTTTTATTGGATTACCTTTTTCAAATACCATAATGGTTGGTATGCTCATTACATCATATTTTATAGCTAATTCTTGGTTATTATCTACATTGACTTTTCCAACTTTTACTTTTCCTTCTAATTCTTTTGCAATATCATCAATGACTGGTGACATCATTCTACATGGTCCACACCAATCTGCGTAGAAGTCTACTATAACCTTTCCCTCTGCTTTCAATACTTCTTCTTCAAAATTTTTTTCTTCAAATGTTAACATACTCATATCTTTTTCCTCCTTTTTATTTTTAATTTCGTAAATGCTCACTTATGTTACTTTCCTTATTTTGTTGCCATTTTGGCAAGATTATACATTTTCTTTTCTGATATATTGAATTGCTTGTAACCCTGCTTTTGTTCCTTCATATACAGATTTTGATATTTGTAATAATCCTCCTACACAATCACCACAAGCATAAATTCCTGGAATATTGGTTTCCATATTTTCATTTACAACGATTCTATCTTTTTTTGTTATGATTCCTAATTTTTTAGCAAACTCATTTCCACCTGCTACACCAAGGGCTACAAATATACCATCTGTTTTCGTTTTGCTATTATCATCAAATTCTACTTCTTCTACTTTTTTGTCTCCTCTAACTTCACGAATTTTTCTGGTATCAATCTTTACATTGTCTGCTCTGATGTCAGGTACTTCTTTTCCATCTGTTAATATAGTAATACTGTTTGCAATATTTATGAGTTCATTTGCTTCTGATACTGCATATTTTCCATTACCTAAGATAGACACATCTTTATTTCTATAAAAGAAACCATCACATACCGCACAATAACTCACACCTTTTCCTTCAAATTCTTTAATTCCTTTAATTTTAGGTGTATTCTTTTTGTTACCTGTTGCAAATATTACAGTTTTTGTTTGATACGTTTCTTTTTCTGTCATAACACTATATTGATTTTCTTCACCAATTTGTATATTGGTCACTTCTTCTTGTTTGACATCAATTCCTAAATTTTTTGCTTGCTTAATTCCTGTTTTGTATAGTTCTTTTCCAGATATTCCATTTTCAAATCCATAATAGTTTTCTATCCATTCAGTCTTCTCTAGTGCTGATTGGTCTTTGTATAAAATTAATACATTTAGATTTGCGCGTTTTGTATATAAGCCTGCTGATATCCCTGCTGGTCCTGCACCTATGATAATAACATCATACATAAATTATTAACCTTTCTTTTCATATTTTTTTAATTGTATGTTCATTTTTTCATTGTTATTAGGATTATATCATTTTGATTTTCTTTGTCAAGATTCGTTTCCTATATACACGAATGTATTCATAAAGTATTTTTATTTATATTTGCAATCATTTATTTTTATGTTATACTTTTTATAGGTGATAAAATTGGATTTATTATTTAAAAATATAACAACATATACTAAAAAAGTTTATGATGAATTTACAGCATTTCATAAAAAACATTTTTCCTTAAGATATCATGCATATACCTTTTTAATAGTTATTTTTATATTGATTTCTATTGGAACACGAATTCAATCTTTTAATTATACTTTGATAATTTTATTTGTTATACTTTTAATTGTTTTTTTGCTGTGGAGATTTTTTCGTCCTATAGAAGAAGCAAGAAAATATGATAAAAATAATAAAACTATAAAACAAATCACTTATACCTTTTCTTTTTATGAAAAATATTTCAAAGTTTCTGATAAAAAAGAGTATTCTATTTTTAAATATAAGGATATTTATAAAATATATGAAACAAAACGATTTTTCTATTTATATGTAGATAGAGTTCACTCTCTTCTTATTGATAAATCTAACTTTAAGAAAGGTACTTCTATAGAATTTAAACAATTTCTTATAAAAAAATGTCCATTTAAATATAAACAGTTTAAAAAGAAGAAATAGAAAGCAAAAACACTTTCTATTTCTTTATCATTTTTAATATTTCCTTTTCATTCATTGCAACTTTCTCTTCATTTCCAGTTTTCATATCTTTTAGCGTAATTTCTTTTGCATTGATTTCATCTTCCCCTATTACAATTACATAAGGAATTTCCAATTTATCAGCATATTTAAATTTGGCCTTTAATTTTTTGTTATTTAGATAGATTTCTGTATTGATTCCGATACTTCTTAACTTTGTTGCTAATTGTATTGGTTCTTCTAGGTTTTCTACCATTGGAATAATTAAAACATCTGCAACAGACTTTCTATCTGCTTTTATAATGTTTAATTCATTTAATTTATAAAATAGTCTTGTTAACCCAATAGAAACACCAACACCTGGTAAGCTTTTGTCTGTATAATATTCTGCTAGGTTTTCATATCTTCCTCCAGAACATACGCTTCCAATTTCTCTATAATCATTTAAAAAAGTTTCATAAACCGTTCCTGTATAATAATCTAGTCCTCTTGCAATGGTTAGATCAACCTTAAAGTTTGTATCTGGAACACCAAATATTCTTACATTTTTGATAACTGTTTTTAATTCTTCTACACCTTTCAAATAAGTTTCATTTTGGATTCCAAGATTTTCTAATTTTTCTATTTTCTCATCAGATGTTCCTTCGATTTCTATAAAGTTAATAATATTGTTTATTTGCTTTTCTTGTAATCCTAATTTTTGGAACTCTTCTATAACGGCTTCTTTTCCTATTTTTTCTATCTTATCAATAATCCTTAATATCTCAACTGCATTATCTTTTTGTTCTACACTTTCAAATAATCCATTTAAAATTCTTCTGTTATTGATTTTGATCGTAAAATCTTCAAATCCCAATTCTCTAAAGATTGTATAAATAATTGCAGGAATTTCAGCATCATTAATTAAATCTAATTCTCCGTCTCCAATAATATCAATATCACATTGATAAAATTCTCTATATCTTCCTTTTTGTGCTCTTTCTCCTCTATAGACTTTTCCGATTTGATATCTTCTAAATGGAAAACTTAAATTTCCATAGTTTTTTGCTACATATTTTGCAAGTGGTACAGTTAAATCAAAACGTAATGCTAAATCTGTGTCACCTTTTTGGAAACGATAAATTTGTTTTTCTGTTTCTCCTCCTGCTTTTGCAAGCAATACTTCTGCAAGTTCTATTATTGGTGTATCTAATGGTAAAAATCCAAACTTTTTATATGTATTTTCTATTTTTTCCTTCATTTGATTAAATAAAATTTGTTCATTTGGTAATAATTCCATAAATCCTGCTAATGTTCTTGGTTCTACTCTCTCCATATTTACTTTCCTCATATAATTTATATTTACAATCATTTCTACAAATTCCCATTACATTAAATAAATGATTGTATAAGAAAACTTTAATGTAAATAAAAAAGATACTCTTGACATACGATTTATACAATTATTGTATATCTATTTTTTATTATTTTAAATTGTGGGCTAGATAAAAATTATCCAACCCATTTTTGCTGTTAAGATATACGTTTTATTCTTAGGAGTTGCATTCCATCAAGGAAACATTCTATGCTTTCATATTCTCCTATATTGTTTCCTTCAGAATCCTGTGCTTCTACCTTTCCTTCGGGCGTTATTGAAAATTCACAAATAATTTCATCGTGTCTTTTTATTTGCATAAAGTCGCCCTCTTCATTTTCTAGGAAATGATATCCTAATCTCCGTAGTTTTGTCAGATCCTTAATAACTAGTCCTAACATTGTTTTCCTCCTTTTTACAGCAATCAACTTGTTTCTTTTGCATTATACTACATAATCGATTGATTTTCAATATAATTTGGGCTTTAATTCAAGATATATCGGTTTTTCTTCTTTTATCATGGTTGCTTTTCCATGCCCGGGGTAAACAATCGTATCATCTGGAAGTTTTAATAATTTATTGGTTATCGAATCCATAATATCTTCTATACTCCCTGTTGGTAAATCCGTTCTTCCCCATGTTCCACGAAATAAGGTATCTCCTGAAAACAAACAACCTTCTTCTTGACAGTAAAGACTAGTTGATCCTTTCGTATGACCTGGTGTATGGATAACTTTAAATTCTAATTCTCCCAAATGTATTAAATCATTATCATCTATTCTAGAGTCAGCTTCTAATTCGATTGGTGGTAAATCAATAATTGTTGAAAGATTAATATTCACATCATTTAATCCTTCACTATCTAATCGATGAATTAAAACTTTTCCTCCACATTGATTTTTTAATTCAGTTACCCCTGCTATATGATCTCCATGGCAATGTGTTAAATAAATATATTTCAAATTTCCTTTGAGAATATTTGTAATCATATCCACAATTTTATCGACATCTCCTGCTGGATCTATCACCATTGTTTCTTTACTTTCTTCATCAAAAATAATATAGCAATTTGTTGGATCTCCTATCCATGTATCAATCTTTCGTTCTTTTAAAATCATGTTTCCTCCTTTTGGTCCTTTGGGGACGTGCCAAAATGGACAATTTTTGTTCATTTTGGCACGTCCCTACCTCATTTCTTTCTCTTAACATCATAAACACTATCAACTTTTCTGACGACTCTTTGTGCTTTGTTTAATTCATCTAAGTTTTCTACTTCAAGGGTGATGTCAATAATTGCAATTCTTTCCTTGGTAGTTTTTGTATTAACACCTAAAATATTTACCTTTGTGGTTGCTAATTCTTTTAAAATGTCAACTAATAATCCTGTTCTATCATTTGAGAAAATTTCAATTTCTGCTTGATATTCTGATTTTTCTTCTTCATACCATTCTACATCTATCATTCTATTTTCTTCTGATATTAAGTCTTTTACATTATGACAATCTTTTCTATGAACAGATACGCCTCTTCCTTTTGTAATATATCCCACAATTTCATCTCCTGGAAGTGGATTACAACATTTTGAAAGTTTTACAAGACAGTTATCTATTCCCTTTACAATAATGCCAGAACTTGATGGTTTTGGTTTCTTTTGTTTTGCCTTTTTTAATTCTTCTAATTTCTTTTCGATATCTTCTTCTTCATGTTCTTTACGATATTCTTGAAGCATTCTGGCAATTACTTTTACAGATGAATTTGCCCCAAATCCAACAGCTGAATACATTTCATCTAAGTTCTTATATTTATATTTTTCAAGCATCGGGTCAATATATTCTGGTTTAAATAAATCTGCATGTGTAAATCCAATTCGTTTTAATTCTTTTTCAATTGCATCTTTTCCCTTTTCAATATTTTCTGCTTTTTGTGCTTTTTTAAACCAACTCTTAATTTTATTTCTTGCTGCTGAACTTTTTACAAATTTTAACCAATCTCTACTTGGTCCTTTTGAATTATCAGATGTAATAATTTCTACAATGTCTCCACTTTGTAATGGTGTGATAATGGGCATCATTTTACTATTAATTTTACATCCTGTCATTTTGTTTCCAATTTCAGCATGTATCATATATGCGAAATCAATTGGTGTTGCTCCTCTTGGCAATACTTTGATAGCTCCTTTAGGTGTAAATACATATACTTCATCTTCAAATAACTCTGTTTTTAATGTATTTAAAAACTCTTGTGGATCTTCTAATTCTTTTTGCCATTCTAATGTTTCTCTAAGCCATGCTAATTTATCTTCTTCTACTTTGACAGATTGTTTTTTTCCAAAATAGCTTGCTTCTTTATATGCCCAGTGTGCAGCAATACCAAATTCAGCAACTTTATGCATTTCCCATGTTCTAATCTGTACTTCAAATGGTGTTCCTTTTTCTCCCAATAATGTTGTATGAATAGATTGGTACATATTTGGTTTAGGAACTGCAATATAATCTTTAAATCTACCTGGCATAGGATTATACAATTCATGAACAACACCTAATGCTGAATAACAATCTTTTACTGAATTTACTAAGATTCTTAGAGCAAATAAATCATAGATTTGATCTAATGTTTTATTATCTCTTTTCATTTTTCGGTATATACTATATAAATGTTTTGCTCTTCCTGTTACTTCTGCATCAATTCTTTGTTTTTTTAATGCCACACGAATATCTGCCATAATTTTCTCAATAAATTGTGTTCTTTCTTCTCTCTTTTTATTAATGCCTTCTACCAATTCATGATATTCTTCTGGCTCTAAATACTTAAATGCTAAATCTTCTAATTCCCATTTTAGAGAATAGATACCTAGCCTATTGGCAAGTGGTGCATACAAATCTCTGGTTTCTTTAGCATTTGCAATTTGTCTATCTCTTTTTAAATATTTTAATGTTCTCATATTATGTAATCTGTCTGCTAGTTTAATTAAGATAACTCTGATATCTTTTCCCATCGCCAAAAACATTTTTCGATAGTCTTCTACTTGTTGTTCCTCTACTGAAGCAAACTGAATATTACTTAATTTTGTTACACCTGCTACCATGTCTGCGATTTCATTTCCAAATTGAGTTCTTAAATCTTTATCTGTAACATCTGTGTCTTCTACAATATCATGAAGAAGCGCTGCGCAAATCGTACTATCATCTAATCCAATATCTGCTAAAATATATGCAACATTAAGAGGGTGAATAATATATGGTTCACCTGAACTTCTTTTTTGATTTTTATGTTTTTCACTAGCCAATCGATAGGCTTTCATAATTAATTTGATATCCACTCTTCTAGAATGTTCTTTTCTTTTATTAATCACGTCTTTAATTGTAATTTCATTATTTTCAGTCATTAAACTTCACCCCTTAAACTCCCTTACTATATCGATCTCATAATATCTTTCATATTAATTTGCAATGTATCTACACCATTAAAAGTATTTACTTCTAAAACACCTACAACATCTATTCTATCGCCAATTCGATAATCTTCCACAAGTTTTCCCATATTAAATCCAATGGCATTAACAACTGTATTTCCTTCTTTTAATGTTAATTTTAAATGTTTCCCTTCTGATAATGCTCTAATAGAATCAATTTTTAAATTCTTGAAAGCAAATACTGGCATTTTATTTCCTTCACCAAATGGTTCTAATTCCTTTAAACTTTCCACCATTTCTTTATTAATACTACTAAAATCAATTTTTGCATCTATATTAATAATTGGAACAATTTCCTCTATTTTTGCTTCTTTGGCAATTTCTTCAAATTCTTTTTTAAAAGCTTCAAACTTTTCTTTTTTGATGGTAATTCCGATAGCCATACTATGTCCACCAAATTTTTCAATCGTATCTGTGCATTTTGACAAAGCTTCATGTAAGTCAAATCCAGGTATGCTTCTTCCTGAACCTGTTCCGATTCCATCTTCTTCAAAACTTAATAAGATACTTGGTTTAAAATACATTTCTGTAATTTTAGAAGAAACAATACCAATGACACCATGATGCCAATTATGTCCTCCAACTGTAATGGTTGCATTTTCTGCCAAATGTTCTTCTTCTATTTGCTTAATTGCACTTTCAAAAATTTTCTTTTCTGTATCTTGCCTTAATCTATTGTATTCATTTAATTTGTTTGTTAACTGCGTAACTTCATTGATGTTTTTAGATAAAAATAATTGTAAAGCATCTTCTGCTTTTCCCATTCTTCCACAAGCATTAATTCTTGGAGCAATTCCAAAAGAAATGCTATTAGAATCAATTTTGGTATAACCTGAAGATTGAATAATTGACCTTAATCCTATGTTTTTGGTTTGTTTAATTAATAATAAACCTAGCTTTGCAATCACTCTATTTTCATCTACTAATGGAACAATATCTGATATGGTTCCTATACAAACAATATCTAAATATTTTAAATATTCTTCTTCCTTTAATCCTAATTTCATTCCTAAAGCTTGTATCACTTTAAACACAACACCAACACCTGCTAATTCACGAAATGGATATGTACTATCTTTTCGCTTATTATCAATAACCGCTAATGCATTTGGTAATTCATTTCCAGGCTCATGGTGGTCTGTGACAATAGTTTCAATTCCTAAACTATTAGCATATTCAATTTCTTCAATTGCAGATATTCCACAATCGACAGTTATCATTAAGTCACATCCATCATTGTGAATTTTATCAATTGCATTTTTGTTTAATCCATATCCTTCATGTAATCGATTAGGAATGTATTGAGATACTTCTAATCCTCTATCTTTTAGAAAACTTTTTAAAACCGTAATGCTGGTAATTCCATCTACATCATAATCTCCATAAATGGTTACTTTTTCTTGTTTTTCTATTGCCTCCACAATTCTTTTAATTGCTTTATCCATATCTGTCATTAAATATGGATCATGAAAATCATTTCTTGTTGGATTTAAAAATAGTCTAATTTCTTCTTCATTTACAATATTTCTATTAGCAAGTATCACTGCTAATAATTTATTTAAATGATATTTATTACATAATTCCTCTACTTTTTCTTCATCTACTTCATATATTTGCCATTTTTTATTCATATTCCTCTCCTAATTCTAACTTTTTTAATATTGTATACCATTTTTTTTAATTTTAAAAGGGGATTATGCTAATTTATGAAATTAATCTTTATTTTTAAAAGGATTATATACAAATATTAATGATAAGACATCTGTCAATAATTTTTGAATATTTCACTAAAAAATAGCTTTATTTTATTAGCGAATATTTCACCATATGTACAATCTT
>CALXEX010000025.1 GCA_944387445.1 uncultured Clostridia bacterium
TAAATGTAACATTATCTACATTTTGTCTTTGGATATCAGTATTTCCTAAGAATATACTATTTTCTTGATTTCCTTCATTTATATCTGTACTAGCATTTTTTAGTGTATTAAACAAAATTAAATCTGTTTGTTTATTTCCATTACCAGATGTATCTGTTACCAATCCTTCTGGTACTCTCACCTTGATTTGATTTACAGTTGTATCGATTCCTGTAAGAGTTACTGTATATTGCACCCCATATTGTACTGTTGAACTTGCACCATTTACAACTCTTTGTTCATTTAATACTGTACTTGTTAATTGTTTTGTAATCGTTGTGTTAACACTTCCATTTACAAGAATTTGAATATTTGTATTTGTCAATGTATTATTTGCAAAATATTTATCTGTTACTTTAAATGTCATTTCTGCTGTTTTGTTTGCTGTATCTACTGATGAAGATATTTTTTCAACCAATGGATCTACTACATCCACTACTTCTTCCGTTCCAGCTCCACCTGGTAAAGTAATACCTGAAGTAAGTGTTGTTGCATTATTTCCATTTCCTGTTGTATCTGTTATCTTATCTGCTGGAATTGCTACTGTTATCACACCACTATAGTCTAAGTAATTATCTCCTTCTTTTACTTGTAATTGTTCTAAGTTTGATAATGTTAATGTGTATCTCTTTCCAATAATTTTGCTTTCTCCATTTACTATATTGGTTCTATCTTCTACTTGCCATGATCTATCAACTTCTGCCCAATCTGGTTCTTCTCCATCAATTCTGATTGCTAAATCTTCTAAGGCTAATGTTCCAGAATTGTAGAATTTATCTGTTACATCAAATACCATTGTAAAGTTTTTTCCATCATGGTCTATATCTGTTTGGGTATATTGATATGTTACATTTGGTTTGATGAAATCTACAAAATCTCCGGCTAATGTTGTTTCTTCATTTTCATTTCCAGAATTATCTGTTACCGTTCCTGCATCGATTGTGATAGATACATCACCACTCCAATCTGAATATTCTCTATCATAATTAATGCTTGTTCTTGGTTGCTCAAAGTTTGATAATTCTAAAGTATATCGTTTTCCAATAACTCTGCTATTTCCATTTATGGTTGCATTTAAATCTTGTACATTTGTAATTGTTTTTGTAACACCTTCTGTTTCTTCATTATCTACATATACATGTATTTTTGAGGTATCTGTTGTACTGATTTGCGAGGTTGCCAAATCTTTATCAATAACATCAAATACAATCGTTTCTGTTTTGTTTGTATCGTTTTTACTTGATGACACTTTTAGAATATCTGGATTGATAAAGTCTATTTTTCCTAAATCTAACGTTGTTTGTATACTTGCATTTCCAGATTCATCTACTAAAGTTCCTGCTTCAATTTGAAGTTCTGTCTCTCCACTATATTCTCTATATGCCTTATCACTTGCCCCAAACTCAGTATCTGTTTCTACAAAATTGCTTAATGTTAATGTATATTTAACTCCATATTGTGCATTTGCTCCATCTCTGTTTTCTGTTAATACAGTTGGTGCACTTAGTTGTTTCACAACATTTGTTGTACTAGTTATTTCTTCTCCATCTATAATAACTTTGATTTTGCTGATGTCTAATGTGTCTTCTTCATAGTATTTATCTGTTCCATATAAGTCTACTGTTACCTTGTTGTTTGCTTCATCTATTTGAAGATTTCTTGCTTCCCATATTGGGGTTACAACATCCACAATTTCTGCACTTCCTGTGTTTTCTGGCTCATCGATTCCTATAGTAATATTCTTTTGAACATTGTTATTTCCTGATTTATCACTTACCATTCCTGCTGGGAAAATAATGCTAACTGGTCCGCTGTATTCTTTATATTTTCCATTTTCAATACTTGCTTGTTCAAATCCACTAACCACTAATCTGTATGTCTCTCCTATTTTTATATCTTGTCCATCTCTGTTTTCTGTAATGTCATCTACTTTGGTTAGTGTCTTTGTTAGGTTTTCTGGCACGACATTTGTGTCTAACATTTTTACAGTAATATTATCTTTGTTTGTTAATACTGCTGAAGTATTAAAGTATTTGTCTGTTACTGAAAAGTCTACTGTTAATGTTTTTTCTTCATAATTGATGTCTGTTTCTGAATAGTGATATGTGAATTCTGGTTTGATGTAGTCTATAAACATCGTATTTGCTGTATTTTGATCTACAGATGGATCTTCTATAATATTGTCAATTCTTGCTCCGATTTCTGTTACTGCCCCTGCTCCTGTTTCTGCTCCTGTTTGTGTATCAGCACTTACAACTTCCATGTTTTTGTTTCCATAAGTTATTCTCTTTCCATCTTCATCTTCTGGTCCTGCTGTATCTGACAATGTACCTTGTGCTACTTCTACGCGGATATTACCACTCCACTCTTTGTATGATTTTCCTGTTCTTCTTGTTGCTTCTTCAAAATTTGATAAGGTTAGAACTTGTAACACATCTTTTGCGCCTGTTCTTGTATTATTTGTCTGTGTTGCTGTTCCTAATGATTTTGTGATAATGTCTGTTACTTCTGTATTATCTACAAATACTTTGATATCATTTGTTGTTAATGAACTTGTTACATCACTAATATATTCATCACCTGCAACTTCTGTGTTTGTGGTTCCTCTTAATGTAATGTTTAGTTTTGGATTATTTACATCTGTCGTGTCTGTTTGTACAGTCTCTTTTATCCATTCTGTTCTGTATTTTGGATTGATGGTTCCATTTGTGAATTCTATTGTTGTGCTTGAATCTGTGTTTAGTTTAAAGTTTGTACTGTTTTGGTAAATAGCTTCTGGTGCTTGGATAACAATCTCTCCTGATTTACCTGTATCAGTAAACATATCTATATTGGTCTCTGCTATATTGGTAAAAGCTGGACCTAAGTCTAAAGTTGTCATAGCTTGTCGTCCTGTATCAGAGAACATTTGTCCCATATTTGTCACACTACTAGTATTAAATTTATCTCCTAAATCCAAACTTGTCAGTGATTGATAACCTGTTCTAAAAAACATACCTTGCATATCTGTTACCTTACTTGTATCAAACTTATCGCCTAAGTCTAGACTAGTCATGGCTTGGTAACCTGTTCTATAGAACATAATTTGCATAGTTGTTACATTGCTCGTATCAAATTTGTCTCCTAAATCCAAACTTGTCATAGCTGTATACCCTGTATCCATAAACATCCATCTCATTGTTGTAACATTACTAGTATCAAATTTATCCCCTAAGTTTAAAGTTGTCATAGCTGTATATCCCGTCATAAAGAACATTTGATGCATATCTGTTACTTTACTTGTATCAAAATTATCTCCTAAGTCTAAAATTGTCATTGCGTGTCGTCCTGTATTATAGAACATAAAGCTCATATCAGTTACATTGCTTGTATCAAAATTATCTCCTAAATCCAAACTTGTCATAGCTGTATACCCTGTACTATAAAACATTCTACTCATATCAGTTACATTACCAGTATTTAATAATCCGATATTACTTATGGTTTCTGTTGCCGTACAATTAGATGAGTATCCTATATGTGCAAATAAATAACTTGAATCTACATTTCCAAAAATCTCCTCATTGCTTCCAATATATACTTTTACAGTTTCATTTGTGCTTGATTCATACCATGCAATAATGGAATTATCTCCCATTGCTGATACATCCCATGCTGTATCGTCAATATATGTATTTGTAAATCTATCATATATTGTTTCTGGTATATAATCCATAAAGGTAACATTATCTATATTTTGTCTTTCTATATTACTATTTCCTAAGAAAGCATCTGTGTTATGGCTTTCTTCACTAGTACTTTTTAAAGTATTAAACAAAATAAAATCTGTTTCTGGGTTTCCATTACCAGAAGTATCTGTCATTGTACCTTCTGGTATTCTCACCTTGATTTGATTTACAGTTGTATCAATTCCTGTAAGGGTAACTGTATATTCTATTCCATATTGTACAGTTGAAGTTACACCATTGACAACTCTTTGTTCATTTAGCGTTGTACTTGTTATTTGTTTTGCAATGCTTGTGTTTACACTTCCATTTACAAGAACTTGGATATTTGTATTTGTCAATGTACTATTTGCAAAATATTTATCTGTTACTTGGAAAGTCAATTCCGCTGTTTTATTTGCTACATCTACTGATGAATCAATTTTTTCAATACCTGGTGTTATAACATCGACAATTTCTTCATTTCCAGTACCATCTGGTTCATCAATTCCTACTGTAATATTTTTTTGAACCGTTGTATTTCCTGATTTATCATTTGCTATTCCAGCTGGGAATATAATGCTCACTGGTCCACTATATTCTTTATAGTTTCCATCTTCTGCAATACTTGCTTGTTCAAATCCACTAATGATTAATCTATATTTTTCTCCTATTTTTACTGATGTACCATCTCTTGTTTCTGTGATATCTTGCACTTTTCTTAACGTTTTTGTTAGATTCTCTGGTACAACATTTGTGTCTAACATTTTTACAGTAATATTATTTGTATTTGTTAATACGGATGAACTATTAAAGTATTTATCTGTTATTGAAAAATCTACGGTTAATGTTTTTGCATCTCGGTCAATATCTGTTGATGAAAAATTGTATGTAAATTCTGGTTTAATAAAGTCCGCAAATAATGTGTTTGTTGTATTTCTGTCTGTTGTTGCGTCTTCTATATTGTTGTCATCTCTACTTCCATCTGATGCTAATTCCATGTTTTTGTTTCCATATGTATCTGTCAATGTGCCTTGTGCTACTTCTACGCGGATATTACCACTCCACTCTGTATAGTCTTTTCCTGTTTGTCTTACTGCTTCTTCAAAGTTTGATAAAGTTAATACTTGCAATACATCTTTTGCTCCTGTTTTTGTATTCGTTGTCTGTGTTGCGCTTTCTAATGATTTCGTGATGCTATCTGTTACTTCTGTATCATCTACAAATATTTTGATATTGCTTGCTGATAATGAACTAGTTACGTCACTTACATATTCATTTGTTGCCACTTCTTGGTTGGTTGTTCCTCTTAGTGAAATTCGTATATTTTTGCTACTTGTATTTACTTGTACAGATTGTTTTACCCATTCTGTTCTGTATTTTGGATTGATGGTTCCAGTTGTAAAGCTAATTGTTGTACTTGAATCTGTGCTTAATTTGAAATGTGTACTATCTTGATAGATGGCTTCTGGTGCTTGGATAACACATCCTGATTTACCTGTATTCGTAAATATCTCTTTATTTTCATCTGCTATATTAGTAAAGGTCGGTCCTAAATCCAAACTTGTCATTGCCATATTACCTGTAGTGTAAAATATTCTGTACATATCAGTTACATGACTAGTATCAAATTTATCTCCCAAATCCAACTTTGTCATTGCACTATATCCTGTAGAATAGAACATATTATTCATATTGGTTACATTGCTTGTATCAAATTTATCTCCTAACTCTAAACTTATCATTGCATTACGTCCCGCATATTGGAACATACACCTCATATTTGTTACATCACTTGTATCAAAATTATCTCCTAAGTTTAGGGTTGTCATCATTTCATATCCCGTATAAGCAAACATATATGACATATTTTTTACATTACTTGTATCAAATAGTTGTCCTAACTTCAACGTCGTCATCTTGAGTTGTCCAGTACTATCAAACATATTTTTCATGTCTGTCACATTGCTTGTATCAAAATTATCTCCTAAGTTCAAACTTATCATTGATGTATATCCAGTTTGTGAAAACATTGAACTCATATTGGTTACATTACTTGTATTTAATAAATTGATATTGGTTATGGTTTCTGTTGCTGTGCAATTAGATGAATATCCTATATATGCAAACAAATAACTTGAATCTGTATTGGCATATATATCATCATTGCTTCCTATATATACCTTTACCGTTCCATTTGTGTTTGTTGTATACCATGCTAATATTGAATTGTCTCCGGCTGATGATACATCCCATGCTGTACTATTGGCTCCTGATGTGCTTGATACAAATGTTATATTGTCAATGTTCTGTCTTTGAATTGAAGTATTCCCTAAAAATCCACTTGTAGCAGATGTTTCACCACTTGTACTTCTTAACACATTCACTATTTCGTTTATTGTTCCATTTTTAAATTCTATTGTAACATTCGATGTTTCATTTAATTTAAAATGTGTACTATCTTCATATATTTCTTTTGGTGCATATATTATAATTTCTCCAGTTTTCCCTGTTTGTTCGAACATTACCATGTTGGTTTTTGCTATATTTGTAAATGCTCGTCCTAAATTTAATCTTGTCATTGAATTTGTTCCTGTAGCTGCAAACATCATGGTCATATCTGTTACTTTACTTGTATTAAATTTATCGCCTAAATCTAAACTTGTCATTGATTCATATCCAGTGCTTGCAAACATGTTAGCCATATCTGTTACATTGCTTGTATCAAATTTATCTCCTAGACTTAGACTTGTCATGGCATCATGACCTGTACCCATAAACATTGAATTCATATTGGTTACTTTACTCGTATCAAAATTATCCCCTAAATCTAGAGTTATCATGGCATTATTTCCTGTACTTGAAAACATACTTTGCATATTTGTTACATTGCTCGTATCAAAATTATCACCTAAATCTAAACTTGTCATAGCATTATATCCTGTATTCTGAAACATCCATCTCATATTGGTTACATTACTAGTATTTAGTAGTTCAATATTTGTTATGGTCTCTGTTGATGTACAATTTTCTGAATATCCTATATATGAAAACAAGCAAGTTGAATTTGTATTTGCATATATTTTTTCATTACTTCCTATATATACTTTTAAGGTACCATTCGCATTTTTTTCATACCACGCCATAATAGATCCATTTTGTTCTGCTGATACATCCCATGCTGTATCATTTGCTTCTGATATACTTGATAAAAATGTTACATTATCAATATTCTGTCTTTCAATATCTGTATTACCTAAAAATCCACTTGTTGGGAACATTTCACTACTTGTACTTCTTAACATATTCCCATCCGTAACAGCCATTGTTGCTATTCCTGCATCACTTGGCTCATCATTTGTAATATCCGCATTTTCTACTGATACAGTTCCTGTTGCGAATATATATTTTACCGTTTGATTATTTTTTTCAACAGGTGTGACAAGATAGTCTCCTTCTTCAATGCTTGTTAACGAAATAACCTGATTATCTTCTTGTATAGTATATATTGAAACAATTGCATTTTCTTCTATATTTTTTGTTTTTATGATTAGTGGTTCATTATAAACACTTGGGTCATATTCCACTTTTTGTTCTTCAATATGTGTTCCATCTTCTTGTGTTGTGCTTTCTGATGTTATATTTTCTGTTGTTGTATTTTCTTCTACTAAATTATCTGAAGAAGCGTTTTCTACTGCTGTATTCTCTTCATTTTCTGTTTCTGGTTTTACAATTTCTGTTGCTATTACATTACCATTTTCATCTATTGTATTTCTCACCATTTGATATACAGATACTTCATATGCATCTTGAATTGTTTGCGTATGATTTGGTAATTGTATGTTCATAGTTGATACATCCATTTTCTGAATATCTACTTGTGCATCTAGTGGCATATATCCAGTTACTATAACAGTATCATCTAATTCAGGTTCTTTAGTGGTTTCCTCATTTGTTTCATCTGTTGTTCCTTGTGTTGTTGATACATTACTTGATTCATCTACTGTTTCATCAATTGCTCCTTCTGCCTCTTTATTCGTAGTTTCTTCTACTGATGTTTCTGCATTTACATCTTCCCCAGTATCTTTTACTCCCATTAGTTCTTTGTTATAAAGTGTTATGGTTTCTCCATTTTCCGTTGTGACTTCCTTTTTATCATAATCTATTTGCAATTGCATTTTTTGCTCATTTACTTCTGTATCTGTTAAGGTAAGTGTTTTATTAGCATTAGCATCCTTCATATCCACTTCTGCTCCACCAGCAGTATAATATTTTGTTACAATATTTCCCTTTACTGATGTTGGCAATTCCAATAGGTAGTTTCCATCATTTGTCTCTGTAGCTTCCACAATGATTTTTTGTGCCTCTAATGTTTCACTTTTATCAGAAACTTCTAATTCAATTTGTATCACATTTTCTGCTCGTGATCTTCTTATATTCGTATATACCCCTATCATAATGATAATTGCCATTAATAATATACATATATTCCTTATTTTTTTCATAATTAATTTATTCTTTAACATGTTTTTCCTCCGTTTTTTTGTATATTTTTTATGTTTTCTCATGTTCTATTTTTATATTTTTATTTCTTTTTTTGCCTAATTTCTCTTTTATATTTATATCACAACGCATGGTTTTTTTCAACAATTTTCGGGGTTTTTTTTGAATTTCTTTGTAGCCTAAAAAGCGCTAAAAATAGCGCTTTTTAGGGTTTGTCTTTAAATTTATTTTGCATTCATTGAGACCAGGTCCGTTTAGGTTCGTGTCGCATTAGGTTCGTTTGTCTTTGCGACATTTTAAGTCCGTTGGGACCAGGTCCATTGGAGTTCAAAAAACTCGACGAATATTCGCCGAGTTTCTATTTAAAATTCTTGAACTCTATTTTTCTTATGAAGCATTGGTAAACTTTTATATATGATTTTAAAGCATGAAAATTTTTCCAATTCATTATCTTCTAGACAATCTAAATAAATATCTAGTTCCTCCAAATTTTTACATGCAGAGATAATTGCTGGATGTAGATTTGTTTCAAACATCAATTCAATTCCCAATAAAACTGCACTTCTTCTAGATTTTCCTTCTTTTTTGTACATTAAGTTATACCCTTCTCTAAACCTAGCACGAATTGCATTTTTATATTTGTCTAATGGGCATATATATTTTTCCTCTATTAAATCAGAAATCTTTGTTCCTTTATGTTCTAATATTTCATTTTTTATTTCAGCTTTTGTATATGGCAAATATACTTTACCATCTTCTTCTGAAATGATTAAAGTTTTATTATCTTCTAAATTGTTTTCTATTACTTTTTCTTCATCAATGATAAAGTTTAATCCGTCTTCATTTGCTACAATTTCTGTTAAATTGGTAAGTTTAAAATTTACAATATTATCTTTTCTTTCAAGATTATCAATCACATAATTGATTTTAAAATCTTGATTTGTGATAATTTCATAATCTTGATGACCTTTATGCAATACTAAATAAACATCACCACTAATGACTCTAATTTCACTATCTCTAACGATGATATAAGATGATCCACTATTTTTTGTATAGATGTTATATTCTGTTTTCTGCATCTCAATTCTATATTCATTTTCATCTAAAAATACATCTGTAACACCATCTTTGGCATTTATTTTTATGCCTTCATCGATATTTTTCTGTTCCTCTACTTTTTTTGTTCTTCTTTTTCTTGTTTTTGGCTCTTTTTTTAACAAATCAGCAAAAATGCCTGTATCATTTTCTTCTTTTACACTTTTCCTTCTTCTTGTTTTTCTCTCTGGTATTTCTTCTTCAAATTGCTCTACTGCCAATTCTGCATTTTGCACTTTCTTTTTACCTTTTTTTGTATCTGTAAGTTCACTAATGAATTTTTGACCTTCTTCTATCTTTTCACGCATTAAATCTATATTAGCAATCATTTCATTTTTTCTGCTATCATCAAATTCAAATGTTTTTTCTTCTTTTTTCTTTCTTCCTCTTTTGCTTTTTGGTAGGGTTTGGACTGTTTTTTCTGTTTCTTCTTTTTCTCCGAAGTCAAATTTATAGATATCATCTTCTGAACTTTTCGCTTTTCTTTTTTTGGTTTGAACATCTTTTGTCTCTTCTAATATTTTCCTTGCCATCTTACCCTCCAATCTTTCGTATTTTTATCTTTTTTTATATTTTTATCTTTGTCTTATCCTTGTAAATATCCTAAATACCCTATTGTGATCATATCAATGTATAACTCATATATGTCATAAAACCTATTTTTTCAAGTTTTATGACATATACTTTATTTATTAGTCACCTGTTAGTTCGTGTGAACCTTCCGCAGATCCTTTTACTAATCCTATATTAACTTTAACACCTCCACCATGTGAAGCATAGTTAATACAGTCAACATCTTGTCCTTCTAGCCATACATATATTCTAAGTCTACAAATTTTATTTGGTGCAATTCCAAAATCTGTTGTACCGTCACTTGTACTTACTAAGTTTTGAACACCTTCAGCAATTGAGTAATCTTCTGTTGATGTTTTTGTTGTTTGTAATACATTTTGTTTTTGAAGAAGTCGTTCTGTTCCATCCCATTTATATATATCTGCAATTGATTGACCTTGAGAATTATCTGTTAATGCGTATGTATCCATTTGAGTTGTTGCATTAAAACTTGCACCTTGTCCTGTGATTTTATTGTTATTTTGTACAACATATTCTACGTGGTCATTAGAATTTGGTTCCCAAATGGCAACATCTGAAATATATACTGGACTACCTCCAACACCAACTCCTGCTGTTTCTTTTAAAATAGTTGCTGCATCAGCCATAGTATCTGATGTTCCAGCATATTTTGCAAAAGCAACTCTTGCTGTGTTTTGTAATCCTGTTGCACTATTTTCTGTTTCCATAATTTCTAATGAAGAGTCATAATTTAACTGTAGTGTATCATCTAAGTCATCTTGCCTTGATGAATTCTTTAAGAACACATCAAACGCAAAATATCCAGGATATGTCGTCATTTCTGAATTGGTTTCTTCTTCATCCATTGCTTGAATATTATTTAGTTGTATAGAATTATTTAGTGTTCCTCTAAGCATTAATAAATCTGTTCGATTGGAACCTACTAATCCTAATGTAGATACTGGCAACATTTCTGTAGGTTTTATATTATGATTTCCATCATAGGCATCATCTATAATATCTAATTGTCCTTCTTCATCACCTAATACCAAGCCATTTGACCAGTTTTCAGCATCAAGCGAAATTTCCAAACCTTCTGCTACTTCTACAGTACCATTCAAGTTTGTGATAGATACATTTCTTTGTGTTGAGAACCATGCATAAGTAGATATAATAAATATTACTAAGGCTAATAATATGATAAAAAACATTGCATTCATTTCTGATTTTTTCTTGTTTTTCTTACTTCTTCCCATTGTTTCTCCTTTACAACATTCACTATTATTACTAATTTTACTTTATTTTACTATCTAATTTTTTCATTGTCAACAATTTTCGTTTAGAATTATTTTACGTTTTTATTACATTTTTGTTACATTTTGTAAAATTTTTGAATGTGTCTTTTTTTCTTTTGAAATACTCTTTTTCTTTGAAAGTATGTTTCTATTTGCGTATTTAGCTTTTTTCTTTTTCTTCTGACTCTTCTTGTCTTTCTATTTCTTTTTTCGTCACAACCACTTTTTCTCTCTTTGCTATTTTTTTCTCTTCTCTTCCTATTTTATGACTATCTAACAAATTGACAAAAAGTTCTATTTCTATACTTAAAAAAGCTACATATGGAATATGTTCCTCTAAAACATATTCTCTTATTGTTTTTTCTGATACAGTATCTACTCTTGTTCTTTCTTCATATGTTGTGTCATTTGTCATGATGATATAGAACACAAATATGATAGCAACCATAATCAATAGTTTGTTACCCTTTTTATGTTTAATTTGTAATAAAAATGTAATCATAGAAGCAATAAATAGTATGCATGCAATTAGATTTAAGATTCTTGCATCACATTTTATCCAAAATCCTGGATTTCTAATATTCCATAAATATGACAAATATACCCATGCAAACATGTTGATGAGCATACATATATTTAAAATTTTGTAATTTCGTTTTATCAGATTTTCTATTAGCATGACAAGTGGTAATATAAGTATTGCTATGTTAACAATCATAATTAATATTTCGGTTAGGCTCATTTAATTTCTTTTTCCTCCTTCTTTTTTTTCAAATTTTGGTATTCTTTTGGCTATTTATTTAAAATTATACTGTATAAAGTTGTAAATAAAAGCTAGTAGCCATGCTTATCATTTTTCTTATTTCCTATGCATACTATACTATAAAGTAAATTAAATAACAAGTGAATTTTTTAAATTCGATAATTTTTTCAGAGTATAATATTTTTTATTGAATCGTAAAATTGTTTTTTCCCTATTCAAGGACAAATCTCGCTTCGCGAGAACTTTTCTCTACTTTTCTAACTTAACAATATATATTTAAGTTCTCGAAGAAGCGTAAAGATTTGTCGACGCGAAAAATTGCTACGCAATTTTTCTGTGCAACGTTGTTTTTTTGTGGTATAGGAAAAAGCCATTTTTCCTATACAATAAAAAAACTCCCTTTTGTGGGAGTATTTTTTGGTAGCGAAGATGTGATTCGAACACATGACCCTTCGGGTATGAACCGAATGCTCTAGCCAACTGAGCTACTTCGCCATATTTATATTTTATTTTGCCAACCTGTTTGCTAGTTAGCAAGTAATATTATACTGGTAGTTTTTCCTTTTGTCAAGTAAAAAATACAAGAATTTAAAAATTCTTGCATTTTTATTGTTTATTTCACATAACGATTATGTAATTATCTTGTTTTTTTAATGAATTATGCTTCTATCTTTCTTCTCTTTCGCCATTTTCTTTCTGTCCTTTTGAAGCTCTTTGCCCTTTACTTGCCTCTTTTATTTCCATCTTTGCCTTTTTCATGTTTGGTCCTTTTTCTGTTTTTAGCTTTCCGTCTTTGTATTCTTGCACAATCTTTTTGCTTGGTTTTACTTTTCCCGTTTTATATGAAGTGACCATTTTTGTTAATTTTTTAATATATTCTTCATCCTGGCTTTTCTCAATTTTTTTCACTCCTGCATCTATCTTACTTTGTTCTGCATTCACAGGAGAACCACCTATTATTTTAAATAAGGTAGCTAGTACATCTCTAAATTTTACACCATATACTGGTTGTGTTCCTAAATTATTTCCCATATTTTAACTTAGAACTCCTTCTAAGATTTTCACCTCTTTTATTAAAAATAACTTTACAATTAATATTATAACATAAAAAGCCTTTATAATCAAGGCTTTTTTATCTATTTTTCATTTTCCCTATTTCTTTAATCTTTCTGTTCTCTTCTTGCTCTATAACCTATTTCTAACATTTTGCTGTCAACAACAAAATGTTCAATGCCATCTATATATGAAATGCAAATATTTCACACTATTCCTTTATTAAAACAGCTTTAATTCTTCTAATTCCAGAAGAGCTTGATTCTTCTTTTTTAATTTTAAATCTTCCCATATCACCTGTATGTGTCACATGAGGTCCTCCACAAATCTCTTTGCTGAAGTCTCCTATCGTATACACCTTTACCTTATCTCCATATTTATCTGTAAATAAGCCAATCGCTCCTGATTTTTTAGCATCTTCATAACTCATTTCTTCACAAGTAACTGGTAAGTCTCTTTGAATTTGTTCATTTACTAAGTCTTCTACTTTTTGAATTTCTTCTTTTGTCATTTTCTGTGGATGTGTAAAGTCAAAACGTAATCTTTCCTCTGTAATATTTGATCCACTTTGTTTTACATGATCTCCTAAAATTGTTCTTAATGCTTGATGTAATAGATGAGTAGCAGTATGATATGCAATTGTTTTTTCATTTTGATCAGCTAGTCCACCTTTGAATTTTTGTGTACTTCCTTGTCTTGATTTTTCTTGATGCGCTTTAAATAATTCTTCAAACCCCTTCATATCTACTGTCATATTATTTTCATCAGCCAATTCTTTTGTTACCTCTGGTGGGAAACCATAGGTATCATACAATCTAAATGCTACATTAGCATCAATTTGTGTTTTTCCTTGTTGTTTTGCCTTTTGCATTTCTTTGTCAAATTCTCTTTCTCCATGTGTCAAGGTTTTTACAAATTTATCTTTTTCTTCATTAATTACATTTTTTATTGTTTCTCTATTTTGTTCTAGCTCTGGATACATTTCTTTTAAATTCTCTACATTAATATCAATTAAGTTAGATAATTCTGATAAATCAATTTGTAATTTGTTCATATGTCTTATCATTCTACGAATTAATCTTCTTAATACATATCCTCTATCAATATTACTTGGTCTGCCACCATCTGCAATAATCATCATACTTGAACGTAAATGCTCTGCAATAATTCTTCTACTTTCTATATGATCTACTTTTTGAAGCTCTTGTATTTTCTCCATAACTGGTAAGAACAATTCTGTATCAAATGGTGTTTCTTTACCTTGTAGCAACATGGTCATTCTTTCTAGACCTAATCCAGTATCAACATTTCTTTGTTTTAATTTAGAATATCCATTTTTATCTTTGTAATATTCCATAAATACATTATTCCAAATTTCCACATATTTACCACAATCACAAGAAGGTTGGCAATCTGGTCCACATGCTGGTTTTCCTGTATCATAAAACATCTCTGTGTCTGGTCCACATGGTCCTTCTTCTCCTGCAATCCACCAGTTATCATCTTTTCCATAGAAATAAATATGTCCATCTAAAATTCCAGCTTCTTTCCATACATTTGCAGAAACATCATCTCTAGGGCAATCTTCATCTCCTGCAAAACAAGTAACTGATAATTTTTCTACTGGTATTTGTAATTCTTTTGTTAAAAATTCAAAACTCATTTTAATAGATTCTTCTTTAAAATAGTCACCTAAAGACCAATTTCCAAGCATCTCAAAATATGTTAGATGTCTATTATCTCCAACCTCATCAATATCATTGGTTCTAACGCATTTTTGATAATCTGTTAATCTGGTTCCCTCTGGGTGTTTTTCACCTAATAAATAAGGCACTAATGGTTGCATACCAGCAGTTGTAAACAAAACAGATGGATCATTTTCAGGTATTAATGAAGCAGATGGAATCACTGCATGTCCATGTTTTTTAAAAAAATCTAAATATTTGTTTCTAATCTCAATTGCTTTCATTTAAAATCTTCCCTTCTTTTCCAATGTCGCATTGGGTTCGTTTTTCTGTGCGACATTTTATTGCGATATTAGCATTATACTGTATTTGTTAAAAAAAATCAAGTGGTCCATTGGGACCAAGTCATTTTAGATCCCATTATTTTGGTCTAAGTGCACAAAAATATTTTTTAAGATTATTTACCACTTTTTTAAGATTGTTTACCACTTCATAGCTCTACCAAAATCAGGTCTTCCCCTATACATTTGACATTTTTCCATGGTATTGATATTTCATTATTTGTTTTAAAAATGTTCATCAATTTATTTCCTGCACCTGGAACAATAATATGTGTAATATTTCCTGTCTCTAAGTCTGCACATACATCTTGTACATATCCTAATCTTCTTCCATCACTAATATTTATTACTTCTTTATGTTTAAAATCTAATCCTTTTTCTTGCATTATGTACCTCCTCTTATTTACCAATTTTTTATTATTTTTCTTTGTTATTTTCCTTATTAGTATCTTTACTATTTCATTCGTTATTTATAGTATATTCATCAATTCACAAAAGTTGTCAAAACGAACAAATTTCAGGAATTTTGAGGACAAACTCCTTTTATTTAAGTATGAATATTTTTGTAAACTATTTGATAAAATAAAATATCATCTTCATTACGCATTTTCTTAATTATGCTTAATACATAAAAAAGGAACAATCCCTTTTCTTAAGATTTGTCCCTTTTGTACAATCTTTGAACAATTTGGCACGTTCTCTATTACAACAAAATGTCGCGCAGACAAACGAACTCAATGCGACATCACTTATATAACCTTTTGATATGTTGTATAGCCGTTTTTTCTAGTCTTGATACTTGTGCTTGTGATATACCAATTTCTTCTGCTACTTCCATTTGTGTTCTTCCATCAAAAAATCGTTTATTAATAATCATTCGTTCCTTTTCATTTAATTTTTCCATAGCCCCTTTTATTGTGATTTTTTCTGCCCATAATTCATCTGTATTTTTACTATCTTTTACTTGGTCCATAATGTAGATACTTTCTGATCCATCATTGTATACTGGTTCTTGTAATGATACAGGGTCTTGTATCGCATCTAAGCTAAATGCAATATCTTCTTTTGTCACCTCTAGTTCTTTAGCTATTTCTTCAACATTAGGTTCTTTTCCATGTTCTTTTGTATATCGTTCTTTAAATTGTATGACTTTATATGCTAAATCTCTTATAGACCTACTTACTCTTATACTGTTGTTATCTCGTAAATAGCGTTTTACTTCTCCTATAATCATTGGCACTGCATAGGTACTGAATTGTACATTTTGACTTAAGTCAAAATTATCAATTGCTTTTATTAGCCCCACACAGCCTACTTGAAATAAGTCATCTGCATTTTCTCCTCTTCCGTAAAATCTTTGTATGACGCTTAATACTAATCTTAAATTTCCATTGATAAATGTATTTCTTGCTTCTTCATCTCCTGCTTTTATTTTTACTAAAAGTGTTTCTTTTTCTTCTTTACTTAATAATGGTAAATTTGATGTATTGACTCCACAGATTTCAACTTTATTTAGCAAAAAGAAAACCTCCTTTTAAGAAATACTCACTATAAGTATTTCCTAAAAAAGTAAGTTCTATTCGTTAATCTAATTTTGTAAATCAGTTTTTAATATTAAATACATCCTACTTTCTCTTTTTACTTTTTTATTTACTTCATATTGTTTTTTTCCTGTTAAGAAGATAAGAAAAAAGTGATGACATTGTGTTTTGTCATCACCTTTTCTATTTATCGCATTGCAATTTCTAAAAGTTCTATGGCTCTGCTAAGGTCTCCATCCCTTGCCTTGCATTCTCTTAAGACTTTCATTAATCTTATTTTTTCTCCCAGGCGCATTTCTATACCAGAAAAATCAATCTCCAATTTTGCTTCTTCTTTGATTTTCATCAAATCCAAAATTTTTTCGAGAGTTTGAATGGACATTCTCACATAATCCTTATTTTGTATTTTTTCTTGTTCTTGTTGAGAAAAATATTGCATTATACTTTTTAATTTTTCACTTTCGTTGTCTATGCTGTCAAATATACTTCCAAAGCCTATGTCAATTCCACAGACCTTATAGGATTTATATAATTGTTCAACAGTAAAATCCCTAAGCCCATTTTCTCTATAAGAAATGCTAGCTTCTGAAACGTTTAGTACTTTTGCTAGTTCACTTTGTTTTACTTCCATCCGCTTTCTTTGAATCCTAAACTCTTCTCCATAGTTACTTCTCACTTTACAAACTCCTCCTTATTTAAGTTATAGTTTCTAAGTTACATGATTTTATTCATTTACATTATATTATATTTTATGTAATCTTGCAAGTTTTATTCTTTATTAATTTTCTAGCAAAACTACAAATTCATAAAGTTTTTTAATCTAATCATAGAAGGTATCCTACACCTTCTTTTCATTATCCATTAAAAAGAAAAAAGTGCTGATATTTTTTTCTCAGCACTTTTTTATTGCAAGTCTAAAGCTTTAATCCTTCAGTGATTCTTTTATTGCAATATCTAAGAGACTTAATGCTCTTTCGATGTTACCATCTTTTTCTATATATAATTGCAATATCATGCGAAGTCTGCATGCTTCATCCTCTGTCATTTGTGTTGACATGAAGGATTCGTCTATGGTTGTGGAATTTCCCGAGTTTCCCATATAAAGTACTCTTTCAATTTTCTCTAATGTTGCAAAAGTTATTTCATAATAATTTCGTGACATTAGAGCTCTCCTCTCTGATTCAAAGAATTCTTCTTGAGAAATCTTTAACTTTTCCAAAAGAAGTGAATTTTTCTGATCAATCCACTCAAAAATTTTTCCAATTCCCACATCCATTCCTAATTCACAGTACAATTTATGTAACTCCCACATGTGAGCTTTTCTTTTTCCACGCTCTATATAAGAAATCATAGTTTTGGTATATCCTAATACGTCTGATATCTTTTTTTGGCTTAATCCAAGCCGTAGTCTTTCTGCTCTAAGTCTTGCTTCATAATTAGGTTCCATCGTTTCCATTCTTAATCCTCCTTAATTAAGTTTGATTTTATATACTCCAGTGACATATATAATTATATCATTCTTTATGTAAATATACAACCTTTTTCCACTTTTATACAAATCCATTACCCAATTTTGCTTACAATATCTTTTTTTATTTTATTAATAATTTTCTTTTCTAATCTTGATATGTAACTTTGTGAAATGCCGTAATTCATCTGCAACTTCTTTTTGCGTTTTTTCTTTACCAGTTTTAAATCCAAATCGCATTTCCATAATATGTTTTTCTCTATCATTTAATTTTAGAACCGCTGATTGAAGTAAGGTTTTGTCTACTTCATCTTCTAAATTTCTAGATGTTACATCCGGTTCTGTTCCTAAAATATCAGAAAGTAATAACTCATTTCCATCTCCATCTTTATTTAATGGTTCATCTATTGAGATTTCCCCTTTTATTTTGTTACTTTTTCTTAAATGCATTAAGATTTCATTTTCTATACATCTAGAAGCATATGTTGCCAACTTTATTTTCTTTTCATTATTAAACGTATTTACGCCTTTCATAAGTCCAATCGTTCCGATAGATATTAAATCTTCAATGCCAATTCCAGTATTCTCAAACTTTTTAGCTATATATACCACTAATCTTAAATTTCTTTCAACTAAAATTTGTCTTGCCTCTAAATTATTTTCATCTGATAGTTTCTTTATATAAAATTCCTCTTCTTCTGGTGGTAATGGTGGTGGAAGTGTTTGGCTACCTGCTATGTAAAATATGGGCAAATATTCTATTTCATCATTATCATTTAAATATTTTGCACATATGGTATGGATACTATTTTTTACAAAATCAATTATTTTCATTTAATCAACTCCTTTTTTTGCATGGGATCATTGGTAAATCCATTGGTAGGTTCATTGGGACCTGGTCTATTTGTGGGACCATTGTAACCCTGTCTATTGGGACCCACTTAATTAAAAATGTCGCATTGACAAACGAACCTAATGAGACATCACATGAATTCAATTCCCAATAAAGCCCTATATTCTCCCCTTTTAGTTAATGACTTGTTATAAATTCCAATAATGACGTTTTCTTTTGTTTTATTTTCCTCTTCTGTTTTGATAACTACTTTTTCTGCTTTTATTCCTAGTAACATGCCATTTTGTTTTCCAAGTGATGAAAATGGGATTACTTTTAGTTTGGGCATATATTCTTCCTTAATATTTTTAGGTATTTCACTAAAATCACCTCCTAAAATATTTTCTAGATGATTTAATATTTCTTTGGGTATACAATCATATAACAATGTGTGTTCTACCACTATAACAGGTGTATTGGTGATGGGTTCTTTTAAGAAATTTCCTGTATCAATCATTGCTTTTGTTTCTATTTCTTTATGATTCAATTTTATGTTTATATGACAATACATATCTTTGGCAGATATTTTATTTTTTACCACCTTAAATCCAATGATAATGATTACGAATGCAATAATTGCTGATATAAAGATAACTTTTAATGAATCTGAATTTAAGATTAGTCCATTATTTCTTAAAATGTCTTGTGGTTTTACAATATAGATGAGTGCAAAAGCTGCCCCTCCAAAGACAAAAGAAGTTAAGTAAAATATTAATGTAAATTTGAATAATTTTTTTACACTTTTGGGATTAAAGGCTATGTAAATCATGATTACAGATAACACAAATTTTAAACCTATATTAGAATATATTTTAAAAGCTGACATATACGCAATAATTGTATATATGGCTCCTATTAAGCTTGCCAATATGAGTCGCATATGTTTTATATTGACTTTTAAAATCACACCTGTTGCAAATAATATAATATAATTCATTAACAAATTTTCTATTAATACAACATCAATATATATTGTCATTTACTAATCACCTGTGTATCTATTCTACTACCGTTTTATTAAAAAAGCTGTCCTTTCTTATTGTAAAAAAAAAGAAATAATCGATAAGTTTCGATTACTTCTTTTGGTTATAGAGTTTTTTCTATCTGATTTGAGTTTATTCATTAATATATGCTTCTATTATTGTATAGAAAAAATCTACTTCTATTTTGACCTAATTTAGATTTTTTCATATACAATAAGGTTAGGCTTCTTATATTTGTGAAGTTACATATTTTTATTTTTATTCTTTCTTAAGAAAGATGGTATGTCTAAATCGTTTTGTGAATTGCTTACTTCTGAACTTGCTGGAATTGAATTAATTTTCTTTTCCCAAGTTTTTGAAACAATATTATCTACACCTATACTTGATATTGGTTCATTTTTTTCAAATCCTGTTGCAATAACTGTAATTTGAATTTCATCTTCCATATTAGGATCTGTTACTGTACCAAAGATAATATTTGCTTCTGGATCTACACTGCGTTGAACTAATTCAGCTGCTGTGTTTACTTCATGCAATCCTAAATCTTCTCCACCTGTAATATTGATAATAACACCTTTTGCACCTTCTATTGATGTTTCTAGTAATGGGCTTTGGATTGCTTCTTTTGCTGCATCTTCTGCTCTATTTTCTCCAGATGCTCTACCAACACCCATATGTGCCATACCTTGATTTAACATAATTGTTTTTACATCTGCAAAGTCTAGGTTAACAAGTCCTGGTATTGCGATTAAATCTGATATACCTTGTACACCTTGTCTTAATACATCATCAGCCATTTTAAATGCTTCAATGATTGATGTTTTTCTATCAATAATTTGTAATAATTTATCATTTGGTATAACAACTAATGTATCTACTTTTCCTTTTAAACTGTCAATTCCTCTTTCTGCTTGTGAAAGTCTTTTCTTTCCTTCAAATGTAAATGGTTTTGTAACAACACCAATTGTTAAGATTCCCATTTCTTTTGCAGCTTGTGCAACTACTGGTGCTGCACCTGTACCTGTTCCTCCACCCATTCCGGCTGTAACAAATACCATGTCTGCTCCTCTTAATACTTCTGCTAATTCCCCCTTACTTTCTTCTGCTGATTGTGCTCCAATGTCAGGGTTAGCTCCAGCACCTAATCCTCTTGTAATTTTTTCTCCTATTTGAATTTTTGTATTTGCTTTTGAAGTTTGAAGTGCTTGTCTATCTGTATTAACAGCAATAAAATCTACTCCTTTTATTCCTGCATCTATCATTCTATTAACAGCATTATTTCCTGCTCCTCCAACACCTATAACTTTTATTGTTGCTGTTCCATCCATCATTGTAATATTATTATCATCATTGTAATCCATCATTTAGTTTTTCCTCCCTTATCTTTTATATATTTTAAATTTAATATCTTATGTATAGAAAAACTCTTTTATTTTTTCTATAATTGTTTTAAATATATTCTCATTGTTTTGTGTATCTATACTGCTTGAAACAGTTTTTGCAAATGGTCTTGCTGCTATATATCTAACCAATGCATAACTTGTTCTGTATGTTGGTTTTACAGTACTAATTGCCCTTCCTGTTGAAATTTTTACAGGAATATTTAAATTAATTTTTCCTGCTACATCACTTTTATTGATATTAACAATGCCTTGTCCTGTTAAAACAACATTATTGATTTTATGCTTTAATCCATTATTTGTTATATCTTTATTAATAATTGAAAACATTTCTTCAATTCTAGCTTCAATAATTTCTATCAATTCAGAACTTTTGATAATTCTATTTTTGTTTTCATCTTTTGATGTGTTTAATATAATGTCATTATCATTATCAATAAAAGATTTCAAAGCTAATCCATATTGTCTTTTTAATTTATCAGCTTCTTCTTCTGAAATATTTAATACAACGGCAATATCATTTGTGATATTGTCTCCTCCTAATGGAATAGAATTGGTATAAATAAAACTGCTACCTTCAAAAACACCAATATCTATATTTCCTGCACCTATATCCAATAACATAATATTGTCATGCAATTCATTACTATCTAATACCAAATTTCGTTCTGCTAATGTTATTGGCACAATTCCATCTATTTCTAAATCTGCTTTTTTAAATATATTATGCAATTGTCTTACATAATCTTTTTCTGCTAATATAATTTGAGCACTAATTGTAAAACTAGAGCTTAAACTTCCTACTGGATCTGCTACTACTGTACCATTATCTAATGTAATTTTATCTGGAACAATATCTATTAATGTCTTGCCATCTGGTATTTCAATATCTTTGACTTGCATAATAGCATTTTGTACATCTCTAACAGATATTCCAGAATATTTGTCCTTTGCTTCTTTGGTTATTGAATTTTGGACAATTGTTACATATTTTCCTGGAATAGTTACATATGCTGAGTTGATTTTTAAATTTGTTTCTTCTTCAGCATCTTTTATTGTTTTGGCTATGCTTAAACTTATTTCGTCTTCATTAATGATTTTACATTTTTTTAGTCCACTACATTTATATGAGGTATTGCTGATAATCTCAATCTGACCAAAATTGTTGACTTCCCCTACAACTGTACAAATCTTACTTGTGCCTATGTCAATACCTACTATGATATCACCTATCGCCAAGTTAATTCCTCCATTTATTAGTATATTTTTTCTAAGTGTATATATATTACATTTTAAAAAAAATGTCAATAGTAATTGTAATATTTTTGTAACATTTTTGCAACAATGTTGTAACACTTAAAAAAGTTATTTTTCTTGTTTTATTTTGTTTCTTTTTGTACTTTTTTATTACATTTTGTCATATAAATAAGAGTTAATCTTAAAGTACTTTTTAATAGATTTCCTTCTTGATTTTAAGATAAACTCTTATTGATTCATAACATAATTTTTATTATATAGAAAAAATCTACATCTATCTTATTTTATATAAATTTTTTCACTATAGCAAGATTTATTTTATTTTTTATCGTTTTCTTCTTTTTTATTGTTTTCTTTTTTATTATTATTTTTCTCTTTTTTATCATTTCCTTTTTTGGATGTCTTTTCTTTTATCATATCTGACCATTTTTCTACATAATATCTCCTGATTGTTCCCAAATTCATAAACATTCTCCAGACAAAAACAACAATGGCAGCCAAATAGATATCTACATTTAATTTTTGTCCTAATATGGTCAACAATATAGCTAAAATTGCATTACCAAAAAATCCTGATATAAAAATTTTTAAATCAAAATTCTTTTTTATAACAGAAGCAATTCCTCCAAAAACAGAATCTAGTGCTGCTATAATGGCAATTGCTAAATAACTTGAATATGTATAAGAAATCATTGGTACATTTAATCCTAAAATTGCTCCTAAAATACACCCTATTAATATGGCAATAAATATCATGATTCTTCCCATTCCTTTCATTTGTCTCATTGGGATCGTTTGTCTATGCAACATTTGAACTGTGAATGTCTCATTGACAAACGAACCTAATGCGACATTTATTCTATATATTTCGTTTCGATTTCTCTATTGTATTTTCCTATTGTTATGTCATTATCCTTTTCAATGGTAACTGTATGCCCCAATGTTTGTAATTCATCTACTTTTCCACCATTTCCTGTTACAGCACTTTCCATATGTGATTGATTTCCAATCACTTTAATTACATACGGCTCTAATATTCTTTGTCCATTAACTTTTATAAAAGAACCATCTAATATATTAACAATATCAGTAGTATTTACAATTCTCTCATCATTAATAGATATTGCTTCAGCTCCTGCAAATTTTAATGCATTTACAATAATTAATAAATCATCTGCACTAATTGCTGTTATGTCTTCTCCGCTCTTTAAAGTTATAACAATGCCTTCTCCATGAACATCTGTTAAACCTAACAAGGTATTTGTTTGTTCTAGCTCTTCTTGTACTAATTGGCTTGCTTCATTATTTGATTGTTCATCGTTTTTATATTCTTCAATTCTTTGTGTCACTTCTTGGTATTGTGCATCAATCTCTTCATATCTTGTCTTCCAATTTGCTAATTCTGTTTTTAATTCTGATTCTTGCATATCTTCAATTGCCGTTATGTCTGTTTCATTTACTACTTTAAACTGCATCATCATAACGGTAACTAATGCAAAACAAGCAATTCCAATTGTAATGGTCATTGCTATTTTACCTTTTTTCATCTTTGCCTTCATCCCTTTCTCGTATGTCCTATTGTGGACGTTACTATTTAGGACATTTTCTAATTTTGTTCTTTTGTTGATCAATTTAGCACGCCCCTAACGTTCACCGTTTACTCTTCTACATTTTGTAAATATTTAAAATTAATCACACCTGAATATTTTGGTATGGTTATACTATTAGATTTTTCTAAAGTTACTCCTACACCATCTCGTTTCATATATTCTAAATATCCTCCTACTCTTTCTAATCCAGCTAGATATTCAGGAAGACCAATTGCTTTTATCACAAAAGGTGCACCTATTCGCTCTCCATTTATGTCAATTGTATTTCCTCTACAAGAAATCGCTGTTGTTAATACCCATCTTTGGTCATTAATGGATATCGCTTCTGCACCCGCATTAATTAATTCATTGACTACACTTAAAACATCTATATCATGTACAATGAGTTGACTTGGATTTAAAGTAGATGTTGATATTCCCGTTCCATCTGACAATGTAATGATAACACCTGGTCCTGTCACCTCTGTCATTCCTGTTAATTTATTTCCTTCTGTGATTTTTTGTTGTGCTTGTTCTAATTCAGAATCATTCTGTGTTGCTTCTTCTCTTTCTTTTTCTAGTTTTTTTTCTGCTTCTTCCAATTCTTTAAATCGATTATCATATCTCTCTTTATATCTTAATATTTCATCTCTTAATTCATTTGCTTCTTGATTTTGTCCAATTGTAGAATTGGTATTTTGGATGGTTCTTACTTGTATAACAATTCCCAATGTTAATGCAAAACACATAACTCCTAAAATGATGCTAATTAACTTTTTGTTTGGCATACTTTCACCTCTTTATCTATATATCTTATACTTCTTCTCTAAAATATACTCTAAAGTCACTATTCAAATCTCCATTTGCAAAGATTTCTCCTGATACATCTTTTTCTTCTTCTAATATTGCCATAACGTATAACATTTTATTACTTAAATTAGAAGCATCCCCTAAATGAATTGTTTTTTTCTCTTCTTGCATATATATACTATAATCATTTTTATCACTGATGTCAATACTTGTAACCTTTTCAGATAATCCAGAATCATTCATCGCATTCATGATTTTTAGTATAGTTTCTAAGGATATTAAATCATCTTGGGAAATTCTATTTCCTGCTGTAATATCTGTTTCTGCTGTTTTTAATCCATAAATAATTGGTAGATTTAATTCATTTTGTGTAATTTCTAATATATACCCTTGTGTACTGATATATGCAAATTCTCCAAGAACTGGTACACTTAATTTTGGTTCTCTTTCCATTACTTCGATTTGTACTTTATTGGGTAACACCCTTTTTATCTTTACATCTTCAATATAAGCATTTTGTTTAATATTGTTAATTGCTTTTGTTGCTATAAATCGAAATATATTTTCATTGGTACTAATTCCTGATAAACTAATAACTGTTTCACTAGATACTCTATTATTATTTAACACTTCTATGTCTGTTATATTAAAAATTGGTGAACATGTTGCAAAAACAATTGCTCCTACGATAATCCCTAATAACAAAACAAATTTTACAATTTTCTTTATTCTTTTTACAACACGATTTCTTTTTCTCTGTTGTTTTGTAAATTCTTTTCTCTTTTGCTCTTCTTGCTCTATCTTATTTTTATTTGTCATTCCAATAACGGTTTCTGTATCAAAGTCAAACTGATCATCAAATTGCTGTTTTTTTCTTTCCGCTATTCTTTTTTCTCTTTCTTTGGCTTTTTTTCTTTTCATGATATCATCAATTGTTTCTTCTTGCTCTTGTCCATTATCAAAATAATATAAATTTACTTCTTGTTCTTCTGGAACTTTCTGTTTTCTTGACAAGTTGATACCTCCTTTTTCATTTGTCTTTGGGTCCATTGGGACCAGGTCCACTTGGAACAATTAAGTCCATTGGGACCAGGTCCATTTGATCCTTTTTTCTATTCATTGTAATCTATATGTGTAATTATATTTCCATGAATATTGCGTATTTTGTCCTCAAAATTGTCATACCCTCTTAAAATATATTCAATATTTTCCACTTTTGATTCTCCTTTTGTGGATAATGCAGCCATAACTAATGCTGCTCCGCCTCTTAAATCTGTAGCCTTTACATTTGCACTATATAATCTTCTAACACCTTTTATAATTGCTGTTCTTCCTTCTACTGTAATCTTGGCTCCCATTCGGATTAATTCTTGCGTATATTTATATCTATTTTCAAATATATTTTCTACAATAACTGATGTTCCTTTTGCAATCGTTAATGCTGTTGCAAATATTGATTGCATATCTGTTGGGAATCCTGGATATGGCATTGTTTTAATATCGGTTGCTTTTAATCTTTTGGGTGCATTGATTTCTAACTTATTGGCTTGGATGTCTATTTTACAACCGCATTCTTCTAATTTATTTACAATTGGCACAATATGTGCACTATTAATATTTTCTAAGATTAAATTTCCATTTGTCATTGCTCCCATACATAAAAATGTTCCTGTTTCAATTCTATCTGGCATGATGTTATAACTAACATCTTTTAATTTTTTTACACCAATGACTTCTATTTTGTTAGATCCTGCTCCTCTTACTTTTGCTCCCATTTTATTTAAAAAGTTTTGCAAATCAATAATTTCTGGTTCTCTTGCAGCATTCGTAATAACCGTTGTTCCTTCTCCTAAACAGCTTGCAAGTATTGCATTTTCAGTTGCTCCAACACTTGGAAATTCAAAGTCAATTTTTTCCCCGTTTATTTTATCACAACTACATGCTATTTTTCCATAGTTTTTGTCAATATTTATTCCTAATTTTTCAAATGCTTTTAAATGTAA
>CALXEX010000026.1 GCA_944387445.1 uncultured Clostridia bacterium
ATAGTTTTTTTCCTTCTTGTAATGTGTCTTCTTTAATTAATCTTTCTGATACTGTTATTGGTATTATATCTGAATTACCGCTTAAACGTGGTATTGATAAATTAAAGATATAAAATCTTTCTCCATAAATCTCATGACTAAATTTCTTTTCTCCTGTAACTTTTCCAACTAATGTTAAATAGTTGTTTTCTAAATAATTTGTATCCAATTTATTTTCCTCCTTAAAATTTATTTTATCAATTGTATTTTTTTACCTCTTTTAGTCTACATTACCTATTATACAACATTTTCCCGGTTTTGTCTACATAAAAAGTTAAATTTATGATTTTTTTGAAAAAATCTAGATTTTATAAGGCTTTTTCCCTTTTTAACTTATATTATTATTCATTTTATACGTAGTAAATATAGAAACATTATTTTTTATTTAATTACTCACTATATATAAGAGCAATTGTAAAAATAGCTAATACTGTTTCGATGTTTTTTTGCCTATATTTTTTCAAATCTATTGCTATTTCTCCCATTTCAATTTTCTTTTGTTGTAAATTATTCATGTTTCTTTGTATAGATATAATTGCCTTATCTTCTTGCATACTAGATATTGTTATTGTTGATTTTTGATTAAGTCCATAGCTAATACCATTTATTTCTGTATTTGATATCATTTTTGTATTACAAAATACATCTGCGTTAATAATTAAAAACATGCTATGACTACAAAGTTTATTTAATATATTTTTTTGCATATCATTTATTTTCTCCTGATTACACAATACCATTGTCTCAAATACTATATTTTTCATATTTTCTATATTTTTAGAGTTTATGTGGATTAACGCTAAATCTTTTCTCTTCATGTTTTTTGTAATATTTTGTTTTATCATTTCATATTCTAAGTGATTTGAAAAAATACCAATTAAATGCATTTCCTTTTCTCCTAAAAAAACTATACTTATTTTCCCCTTTATTTCCAGATTTATACATAGTTTAATCACTTATTTGTGTTCCATTTATATTGATTATATAATGATCTTTGTATATCAATTCTGATATTTTTACAACTTCTAAATTCTTATCTTTTATATTTTTTAAAATCTTATCTAAACTATCTGCTGTGTGTTCTGTTCCATTATGCATTAAAATGATATCTCCTGGACTAATTTTATCTTTTATTCGATTCCACATTTCATCTCCTGTTAGTCCTGTATAATCTAATGTATCTAAACTCCATTGAATTGTGTAGTATCCTTTATCTTGTGATGCTTTTATTACTGTCTGATTATATTCTCCATAGGGTGTTCTATATAAATTGGTTCTACTTCCTGTAATTTTCTCGATTTTATCATTGCTATTTTCTAATTGATTTATATTTTCTTCATAGCTTAGATTGTTAACATGTGGATGTGTATCACTATGTGTTCCAATTTCGTGACCAGCTTCATATATTTTCTTTACTGCCTCTGGATATTTTTCTATCCAATTTCCTACCATAAAAAAAGTAATTTTTACATTGTTTTCTTCTAGTATTTCTAATATTTTATCAATATCATCTGCATTCCATGCACAGTTCATAGTTAATGCTACTTTATTTTCCTCTGTCTGTACTTTGTAGATAGGTAAATATTTTTCATTTGTAGAAGATGTCGTGATGATTTCTTTTCCTTTTGTTAACGTTCCTGCCATACAAAATAATAGTATAACCGTTATAATTGATACCAAATATGTATATATCTTTTGCTTATTTATTATAAAAAACATATTCTATTCTCCTAATTTTTTTTGATATTTTATATATATGTTAAAATATTAAATTTATTACTCAGACCAGTATCGAAAAAATCAAAATGTCGCATAAGGATCTGATTCCTATGCGACATTTTTGATTAATTTTTTACGACAAGATTATATATTCTTCCTGGCACATATATCTCTTTTTTTACATCATATTTATCCAATAGCTCTTTCACTTTTGCATTTGATTTTATAGCAGTTAGAATTTCTTCTGGCGTTGCATCTGCATCTACTGAAACACACATCTTTAGTTTTCCATTAACCTGTACTGGAATTTCTTTGATTCCGCCAGTTATTTGTGCCTCATTTACTTTTGGCCATTCTTCTTTATAAACAGATTGTTTTTTACCTAATTCTTCCCATATTTCTTCAGCAAAATGTGGTGCTAACGGAGATAAAAGTCTAACAAAATCTTCAACAACTTCTATTAATATATTTTTATTTATTTTCTCATTGTCTCTTATATAAGTATTGATACTATTTAATAATTCCATATTTCTTGCAATTGCAGTATTAAAGCGAAAATCTTCAATATCTTCTGTCATAGATTTTATTGTTTGATTTTTTACTCTTAATAGTTCTTTTTCTTTTAAGCCAAATTCATCATTTTCTGCTATATCTTTTAATTCAGTTGTGATCGTTTCTATTAATCTTTCAATTCTAGAAAAATATTTTGACATAGCATCTATTCCTTTATCATCCCATGGTCCACCTTTTCTGTAATCAAATCCAAACATTAGATACATTCTAAAAACATCTGCTCCATATTGGTCAATATATTCATCAGGAGATACCGTATTTCCTTTACTTTTACTCATTTTGTTTCCATCTGGTCCTAAAATCATTCCTTGATGAATTAATTTTTTAAATGGTTCATCAAAATCTAAATAGCCTAAATCACGCAATGCTTTTGTCATAAATCTTACATATATCAAATGCATAGCAGCATGTTCTTTTCCACCAACATATACATCTACTGGAGCCATTTTGTCAATCGTTTGTCTATCAAATGCTTTTTCTGTATTTTTTGCATCAGGATATCTTAATTCATACCATGATGAACAAACAAAAGTATCTAATGTGTCTGCTTCTCTTGTTGCTTTTCCTCCACAACGAGGGCAAGTACATTCCATAAATTCCTTTGATTTCTTTAGAGGTGATTCTCCATCTGGTGTAAATTCAACATCATATGGTAATAATACTGGTAAATCTTTTTCTGGTACAGGAACTGCACCACATTTTTCACAATTAATAATTGGAATAGGTGCTCCCCAATATCTTTGTCTAGAAACTAACCAATCTTTTAATCTGTAATTTGTTGTTTCTTCTCCTTCATTTTTTTCACTTAAATCTTTTGTAATCATTTTCTTAGCTTCTTCTGAAGTTTGTCCAGTATATTTGCCACTATTTATCAATTTTCCATAATTCGTATATGGTAATTCATAATCTTCTTCCTCTTTTGGTACTACCACTTCTTTAATAGGCAAATTATATTTTTTAGCAAATTCATAATCTCTTGTATCATGAGCTGGAACAGCCATAACAGCACCTGTGCCATATTCTTCTAAAACATAATCTGCAATCCAAACAGGAACTTTTTCTCCATTTATTGGATTTATAACATAAGAACCTGTAAATACACCTGTCTTTTCTCTTTCTGTTGACAATCTATCTATTTCATTTAATTTAAGTGTATCTTCTATATATTTTTCTACCGCTTCTTTCTGAGCTTCTGTAGTTATTTTTTGAACAATTGCACTTTCAGGTGCAAGAACAACATAAGTTACACCAAATACAGTATCTGGTCTAGTAGTAAATACTTTAAACTGATATTCGTTATTTTCGCCTTTAAATATGATTTCTGTTCCTTTAGACTTTCCAATCCAATTCACTTGCACTTTTTTGGTAGATTCTGGCCAATCTAAGTCTTTTAATCCTTCTAACAATTCTTCAGCATAATCTGTAATCTTGAAAAACCATTGGTCCAATTTTCTTCTTTTGACAACTGTACCACATCTTTCACATTTACAATCAATAACTTGTTCATTTGCCAATACCGTTTTACAACTATCACACCAATTAACAGGTGCTTTTTTCTTATATGCTAGACCTGCTTTATATAGTTGTATAAAAATCCATTGTGTCCACTTATAATAATCAGGCATGCAAGTTTCAACTGAATAATCCCAATCATATGATCCACCCATTTCTTCTAATTGTCTTTTCATGGTTTCAATGTTTTTTCTTGTTGAATCTTCTGGGTGAATTCCTGTTTTAATTGCATAATTTTCTGCTGGAAGTCCAAATGCATCAAATCCCATTGGATGAAATACATTATAACCTTGCATTTTTTTGAATCTAGCAAAAGAATCAGCAGGTCCAAAATTAAACCAATGTCCTAAATGTAATTTAGCACCAGAAGGATATGAAAACATTTCCATTGTATAAAACTTTTCTTTCTCACTATTTGGATTATATTTATATAATCCTTCTTTTTTCCACTTTTCCTGCCATTTTTTATCAATTTCCTTAGAATATTCCATTTTGTGTTCTTACCTCCTCAAAATCCATATACATATTTTGTCACATTATAATCTTTCGCTATACAATATGGCATTTCTATATAAATATTGCTCCTACTATATCACATTTGGCAGAAAAAGTAAATACCTTATGTCTTTTCAAAATCGGAATTGGCTACAAATTTAGACCTTCCACCATTATTTTATGACAATATTGAAAAATAATTAATAATTCCATTATAAATTCCCCAAGCCAATCGATTTTGATATTCCTCTTGCTGTAATTGTTGTTCTTCTTCTGGATTAGAAAGAAAACCGCATTCTACAATAGATATAGGAATTTCTACATGTTTCATAATATATACGGTATTTAATTTCATAGCAATTCTATGATTTTCTTTTTGTATTGCTTCATTTAACGCTGTTTGTATTTGTTCTGCTAAATCTTTACTTTCTTCATTACTCGTATTATAAAAGGTTTGCCATCCATAATATTGTTGCTCATTTATTTTGTTTAGATGAATGGATACAAATATATCTGCTGAAGATTCATTTCCTATTTTTACACGATTATGAATGTCTGAAATCTTTTTTTGTTTTAATGTCTTGGCATCTAAATCATAAATTGCATTTTCATCCGACCTTGTTAAAATGACTGTACAACCTGACTGTTCTAAAAGTTGTTGTATTTTAAGTACAATTTTTAAATTAATTTGTGCTTCTGTTGTTCCATTCTCGCTTTCTGCTCCTTCATCTGGTGTACCATGCCCAGCATCTAATATGACGACTTTTCCTGAGACTGGAAGTGACGTTACTTGAACCGCATCTCCTATGTTTCTTTCATTTCTTTCATTTGATTGTGTGTTTTGCCCTATATACACTCCAAAACCAATAATAAAAGAAAAAAATATAATAAAAACTCTTTTTCTCGTAAACTTTTTCATCCTTTATCTCCTATAGTTTTTATTATATTTATATGTTTTGTTTATATTTTTATACCCTAGATAAAAAAAATGTTAAAATTATTAGGTCTTCCAACTATTAAGCAAATTGATCCAAATTTATTAGACCAAAATAGCCAAGTATTAAAGGAAGGACTTAGTGTAAGGACATCACCAAAAAAAGATTTATCAAATAATGTTTATTTACCATCTATTCATAATTGTACAGACTTAAATGAATTAAGAGAATTTATAGAAGATTATTAAAATGAATATAACATCATTGTACATAAAACAGTAACTCCAAGTCAAATCGGCTCTGTTTCACGTTATGAAGCGGGAACAGAAAAAGTTATTATTGAAGATTTTGAAAATTTCGAAAAAAGAAGTAAAGGCATTGTAAAAAATAGAATGGTTATACCTATTCTAGGAGAAAAACTTATGGTAAGTCGTTTACAAATGCAAGAAACAGATTCAGAAGATTTTATTTTATTTAGTAAAGTATTGAAAGAAGTAAAATATATGCCTTTTAAAAAATTTGATATGGAATTTGTATCTGAAGATGGAAAAATACTTTTTACAGATTTAACAATAAATAGTAGACAAGATAGTCTGTATGCACAAGAATTAGCAAAAGAAATGCTATCCAAAGAAAAAAAACAAAAAGAGCAAGAAACAGAAAAAGATTTATAAATAGAAAAGGATGTCTAAAAAAAATGAGGCATCCTCTTTTTATATATAGACCTAGCACAAACCTTTTATGTACTATTACTATAAGGTAGCATAGCATATTTAGATTACATATTTTTCTTTTATCACATGTATCTCATTATCTGTAATACCTATTTTATATAGATACTGATTAATATTATTATACTTTTTATCAAAATATTGTAAAAATTTTCTCATATACTCCTCTTTTGGTGTGATAATTTCTCTGATGTTCTCTTTATCATAGTGGCTTTCAAAAGTATCTATCATATCTTTCAAATATTTTGCTGATAACACATAATCTGAAATAATATCTTCTTTTTTTACACCTAGTGCCATTAAAATTAAAGCAGTAACAACACCCGTCCTATCTTTTCCTGCATTACAAAAATATATAATTCCATTTTCCTCTTCTGCTAATTTCTTAAATATATGATAAATACTCTCTTTTTGCTCTAACATCTGCATATAAGAAATAGGCACATTCTCAGGACTATCTGGTATTTTTTCTCCACCAGATATTTCGTAATGAAATACATCAAAAAATGGATTATTTTCAAAAGCAGAAACTACTTTATTTGTTTCATCTTTACTTCTTAAATCAATAATAGTCTTTATTCCCATTTGTTTTAAAAAGTCTATATCATCCTTTGTTATTGTAATGGGCAAATTGCTTCGAATTAATTTTCCATATTTTACTTTTTTATCCTCTGTTACATGACCTCCAATATCTCTCATATTTTTGATTGTATTTTCTAAATATCTTTTCATTGAAATTCCTTTCATCTTCTTCTATCTACTGCATAGCTACTTCCCATAACAGATTTAGCTGCATGTTTTACCTGTGCACCCACTTCACCAATTTCCAATATATTGTGGAATCTTCCTGGATCCACTACAACAACACCTATAGAAAGAGAAGTTAATGGAAATTGTTCAATAATGCCTTTTCGATTTTCTACTTCTATATATCCTTTTTCAATATCTTTTTCTGTAAAAAATTTCTTTACATTACTATCAAACATCGCTAATATCGTTTGACATACTTTTTCACAGTTGGTTGATGGCAATATAGCTACAAAATCATCTCCACCAATATGTCCTACAAACGCTTCTTCTGTAAGATCATTGTGAACACCTTTTAATATAGTTTCTGCTGTAAATTCGATAATTTGGTCACCTTTTACAAATCCATATACATCATTATATGCCTTAAAATTGTCCAAGTCCAAATATAATACAGAAAATGGTTCATTATTTGATATTCTCTTTTTCAATTCTGCGTGTATTTGTACATTTCCAGGCAATCCTGTCAACGGACTTACCCTTCTGTTATTAGCAAGTAATCGATTTAAATTTTTTACTGTAAAATATAAATACTCTTCATCAACAGGCTTTTTAATATAATATTCAACAGATTCTTTTAAGATTTTCATTCTATGTTCTTTGTCACTATTAGATGATACAACTATAACAGGTGTAATGGTGTTATCTTCATCTCGTCTAATTTGCTTACAAAGACCTACAACATCTCTATCAATTGCATCTTCATTAATAATAATTAATGATGGAATATTTTTAAGTGCAATATCAATTTGTTCTGATTTTACACTAATAAATTTATAATCTTTGTCTTCTTTAAATAATTCTCTAAAAATAACAATAGATGAATCATCATCATCTATAATATAAATTTCTTGAATCATATCATTCACCCTTTTTTTTCTTTTTTGTTTTTATATGTTTAAAATCCATTTTTTTGCTCAATATTTCTGTAAATTCTTTGGTATTAATTGCAGGGAATGCTTTCTTTAGTCTGTACGCTCTTCTATATAAATACTTCATTCTTCTATCTCTTCTTGTTTTTAAATCATTTACAATCTTTTGAAGATTATCCTCTGCTACCAATTTTTCTTTATCTTTTAATTCTGATAATTTTTGTTTTATTTGTTCATTAATTTCTTCTATTTTTTCTAGAGTTCCTTTAATATTTTTAACCTTGATAACACTTATAATCGCATCTATTAACAATATACATGCTATAATACTTGTAATTACCTCTATATATATAAAATCCACATATCCTAACATATGTATGATAAAGGGATGTATGTAGTTGATAAATAAAACTCCCAAAATCCCCCATGCTATTGAATTGGTTAAACAAATCCTACCTTTATAATTAAATTTATGGTCTGAATAATCCCAATATTTTGTAGAAAAAAGCTTTTCTAATAGTACACCCACTATATATTCCCACAGGGTTAATATCATAACTGAAATAAAAAATAATAAGAAAACATTACTTTTAAATCGATCTAAAAATAATATCATAATGATTGCACCAAATCCATATATGGGGCAAAACGGTCCTATTAAAAATCCTGTATTAATGATTTTTCTTTCGCAAATTGTCCTTACAATACTTTCTAAAACCCATCCTAAAAATGAATAAATAACAAAATAGGTTACTATATGAAAAAAGGTATTATCCATTTTGTTTTCCTTTCTCACTCTTATGGCACTATAGTTGATATTACAATTATTTTTCAACTTTTTCATTAATCTATTTCCCTACATATTGATTATATGTAGGGAAACAATATTCATTTTAATTTTTTGGTGCCATGACTTTTCTTGTTTCAGAGGCAATTCCATCAACATTGTATGCAGTTATTTCTAGTCTATTTTCATTTCCTGCACTTAATTGTAATTTATATTTTAATTCTTTTTCTCCATTTTCTACTGTAATGCTTCGCTGTTCTCCTCTAATATTTAAATCCACTCTTTCTAATCCCGTTTCATCAGTAATCGTAATTAAATAATATTCTTCTGCATCATCTGTTTCTATATTTATTGTTGGTTTTGTTGTTCCTAAAACTGTCTTCTGTTGAGTTGTCGTCTCATTATTCACATCTACTAAGATAACAGTTACGTCATGTGTTCCCATTGGTACATCTACTTCTTGATCAACTGTTGTTGCATTAATATCAATTCTTTGTTCTTCTTCTTCATCCCATCTGTAAGTCATATATGCAATTTCTGTATCACTTTCTGCAGTTATTTTTAACTTATTATCTTCTGAAATGGTTAAATTTAAATTCATACTATTTTCTGCTGTATAATCTCTTTGTGTAGAAATTTCTTGTCCTAAAGTATCAATTGCTTTTACGTGTAATGTATTTGTTCCACTAGGAATTTCTATTTCTTGCTCTATATATTGTCTTCCATTACCAGTTAATGTTTGTACTTCATCATCATTCCAATAATATTCGATTCTATCTATTGCTTTATCATGTGTCACTTTTAAAACAACTGCTGTACTATCTGCATTAAGTTCTTCTGTTATAACTGGTTTCGTAATTTCTGAATTGCTTGCCTCATTATCTTTATATATGGCATATGATCCTGTTCCTATCATAAATACACCAAATATTATCATTGCTACCGCAAATACCCTGACAACTGTTTTTATATCTGCTGGTCCGCTACCTGATCTATTTTTTGTTTTTTTAGCAGTTGGTTTACTCGTCGCTAAAATTTGATTCATACTTTTTACTCATTCCTTTCTCATCGTTCAAACTTCGTTGCTTTATCTCTTTATCCTTTTCATGGAAAATTATACCATACCTATTTTTAATTGTAAAGAAATTTAAAAAACAATATTTTCAAAGTTACAGTTCAGTATGCAAAAAAATAGGACAACTTTGTGTCCTATTTTTACAACTCACCATGATTACTCAAAAGTGATATTGTACGATTCTATTTTACCCCTTTTATTTTTATTATATAACAAACTTTTTAATTAGAACCAATCCTCCTGCCAATGTTCCCAACACAGCAAATCCTAATACATAATAAATTCTTTCTTGTCCTGTTTCAATTGATAACAATACTGGTGCATCATCAATATCATCTTCTCCCCATACTTGATTATCTGGTGTTGAGTCTCTATCTTCTGCGCCTTTGTCATTGTCATCTTCTGATATTTCTGCTATATTTGTCATTTGTCCCATGGTATCTTCTCCATTAATCCATGTTAATACCACTTCTGCTTCTGCTGACTCTCCTGGTTGTAATAATGTATCTTCTAGTAATCTTGTTGATATAACATTATTTCCTTCATCTGTCCATTGTGGATTATCTTCTGCTACAAATCTTAATCCTTCTGGTATATAATCTGTTATTTCTTTTGCATATCCTGCAATGTCTCCTTCATTGGTTACTCTGATTGAATATCTGAATTTTACAGTTACATCATTTACGCTCTTTCTATATAACTCTACTTTTACAACTGGTTCTGGGTCCATTTCTGCTGTATGTCCTGTTTGAGTTACTGTTTGCTGTCCATTTTCTATAACAATGGCTTCTGTTACCCATTTTCTTAATGACAAATCAAAATATGTTAATTTAATATATTCTCTATCTTGATCATCTTCTCCATCATTCCATTCATCTGGTATAGAGTCAATATCTTCTACTGGATTTCCATTTTCATCACTATCTTCTGTGATTTGTGCTGAGTTTACGATAATTCTATCTGATTCATTTGGCTCTACTACCTCAAATGCCACTTTGATATCTCTATAATCTGGATTTTCTTCTCCAATTTCTGCATCTGGATTAAAGGCTTGTAATAGATTTTCTCCTTCTGTTTTTTCTTGTTCTTTTGATAAGTAGTCTGTTCTAATTTCAACTGCCTCTTCTGCATTGTTTGTTATATTTCCATCTTTATCATACATTACCCATCTATATGCTGTATTTGTCTCATTTTCTGGTAAGAATCTTAATCCATCTGGTATATCATCTGCTACTTCTTCAGCATATCCTGCGATATCTCCTTCATTATAGATTCTAATTGTGTATTCTACAACATTTCCTGTTATTACTTCTACTGGATCTTTTGTATGATTATACGTAATTTGTTCTTCGTCTCTATTATAACTTACTTCTGGTATTCTTGTTGTAACCTCTTCTTCATCTACTTTTGTGATGAATTTTCTTAATGCTAAGTCAAAGTCTTGTACAATGACTTTCTCAAAGTCATCATCATCTTCTTGTCCTGGTACATAATCTTGATTAATTTCATCATCTTTGTAACTTGGTAGGTTTTCATCACTTGGTATTTCTACATTATCTGGTGTAGAATCCCTGTCGTCATCACTGTCTTCTGTGATTTCTGCTAAGTTTGTTAATGTTACATTTGACAATGCTTCTTCTTTTACTTTACATGCAATTTGTACTTCTTTATAGTCTAAAGTTTGTCCATCAAATGCTTGTATTTCATTTTGTCTATCTGTTGTTTCTTTTGCACTTGATAAGTAATCTGTTGTTACCGTTCTTCCATCTTCTGATACTTGCCATTCATATTGTATATTGATTTTATGCTCTGGTAAAAATTCTAGTTCTTCTGGTAGATAGTCTGTTATCTCCTCTGCATATCCGTCTATTTCTCCTTCGTTATATACTCTGATGGTATAGATAACTACACTATTTCTTTTTACCAATACTGGATCCTTTGTATGGTTATAAATAGCGGTTGTTCCATTCTCTAGTCCTGATAAATCTACACTTGGTGCCCTATTATATGCAGTTCCATCTACTTCACTTATAAATTTTCTTAAAGCTAAATCAAAGTCTTTTACATATACTTTTTCAAAGTCATCATCATCTTCTTGGCCTGGTACATATTCTTGATTACTTTCATCATTCTTGTAACCTGGTAAGTTTTCATCGCTTGGCACTTCTACATTGTCTTGTTCAGAATCTCTGTCTTCTACTGGTTGTTTATCTTTATCTTGGTATTCTGTAATATCTGCTATATTTGTTATATTTTCGTTTGCATTTGCATCTCCTGATACTTGACACATAATTGGTACTTGTACATATGATAATGTTTGATTACCACTTGCATCTGTTTCTGGTTTTGCAATGACACTATTTTCTAGATATCTTGTTGTTACTGTTCTTCCATCACTTGACACTTTCCATCCATATTGTGCATTAAATTCTCCATCTACAAATGTTAAATATGGTGGTAAATAATCTGTAATTTCTGTTGCATATCCATCTTGTTCTCCCTCATTATATACTCTTAGCATATATACAACAATATCATTTTTCTCTACCAACACCGGTTCTTTGGTATGATTATATATTGCTGTTGTTATCGTATTTCCATTTTCATCGGTTGTATTTAATTTTGATGCATCTACAACAGGTTCTCTTGCATATCTTGTTCCATCTTCATTCATTAAGATATCACTTTGTTCTATTGTTTCATCTGTGCTTACTGCTACGATGAATTTTCTTAAAGCTAAATCAAATGCTTCTTCTACAATATGTGTATTGGTAATTGTAAAGTTTTTTGGCTCAATATTTTCTGATGTTGCTCTTACCATACTCTTTGTAGCATATGTTACTGTTGTTGTTTCTGCTTCATCTGTACTAGCTATATTTTCTGTGCTATTTGTATTATCCGCACTTTCTATGCTATTTGTACTTTCTGTGTTTTCTGTAATTTCTGTTGTGTAACCTTCTATTTGTGTATTTTCTCTTACTGTATATTCAATCTCTACTCCATTTTCTTTTATTGGTAAATTATTAAATGTTCCTGTCCAATGATTTTCTTCATTTAATGTAAGAATATTTCCTGTTGGTTCTCCATTTTTTAATAATTCTACTTCAATACTATCTGGTCTTAATCCATCTTGGTCATCTTTGTCATCCCATACTTTATTAACAGTAACACTTGTTGTTCCTGGTGTATGTGTATTTGTAATCGTAAAGTTGTTTTCACTGTTTTGTGTAATATTCACTGCATATCCACTTACTGTGAATTCTTTGATTGTATAGGTAATCTTTTCTCCATTTTCATTTACTGGTAAATTGTCAAATGTTCCTTTCCATTGATTATCATCTGATAAAGTAATGATTTTGTCCTCTAATTCTGTTGTTTCTCCACCTACTTCTTTTACTAATTGTACTTGTATACTGTCTGGTCTTACACCATCTTGATTATCATTATCACTCCATACTTTGTTAACATTCACACTTGTAACTTCTGGTGTATGTGTATTGGTAATTGTATAACTATTTTCTTCTGTTCCATCTCCACTTACTGTGTATCCATCTGGTACATTAACTTCTTTTACCGTATATGTAATTTCTTGTCCATTTTCATATACTGGTAAATTTGTAAAGCTTGCTGTCCATGTATCTCCTGTTAATTCTTTTGTTTCTCCTGTTGCTACTCCATTTTTATATAGTTCTACTTCTACACTTTCTGGTCTTTTTCCGTCTTGGTTATTATTGTCATTCCATTGTTTTGTTACTGTTATTTGTGTTGTTTCTGGTGTGTATGAGTTTGTAATTGTATAATTATTTTCTTCTGTTCCATCTCCTCTTGCTGTATATCCATTTGGTACATTGACTTCTTTTACTGTATATGTAATTTTTTCTCCATTTTCATATACTGGTAAATCTGTAAATCTTCCTGCCCATGTATTTCCTGTTCCTGTCATTGTTGCATTTTTTACAAATTCTTCGGCACCATTTCCTACTTTTTTGTATAATGCTATTTTTAATTCACTTGGTCTTTTATTATCTTGGTTATTACTATCTACCCATTGTTTGGTTACTGTTACTTGTGTTCTAGCTTCTACTACAATTTTTTCAAAGTCATCATCATCTTGCTCACCTTCAAAATATTCTTGACTACTTGTTAAATCTTTGTTACTATTATTATCATTTCCTATATATCCTTCATCTTCTGTTACTAAATCGTCTTTATTTACATTTGGTGTTGTTCCTGGCTCAGAATCTGTATCTGCTTTTTTCTCTGTTGTTATCGTTTTATTATCTTCTGCATCATATGCTTCTGATATCCATGCAACATTTGTTAAGATACTATCTTCACTTCCTGCTTGTGCTGTTACTTCACATTTTATTTGAATTGTTTCAGATGCTAATGTTGCTCCTCCATCATATGGTGATAAATTATCTGTATTAGAGGTTCTTTTTAATTTTAGTAAATTATCTGTTTCTGAATAACTATCTAATTCGAAGTTTCCAGATACCACTTCAACAAATTTTAATCCTGTTGGTAATTGATCTTCTATTTTTGTTGCTCTTCCTGCTTTTTCTCCTTCATTGTATATAGTTAGATTATAGATAACGGTGTCTCCTGTTTGTACAACTACTGGATTCTTTTTATGGTTATATGTAGCAGTTGTTCCTGTTGTTAAAGAATTTGTATTGATTGATGGTGTTCTATCTGTGATGTCTGTATCTCCTACTTTTGTAATATATTTTCTCAAGCTTAAGTCAAATATTTTGTGTGTATTTGTGATGATAAAACTTTTTCCTGTACTATCTGTGCTTTTTGTATTTGTTGTATATCCATTAATACTTGTTGTTTCTTTAACGGAATATGTCACATCTTTTCCATCTATTTTTGTTGGTAAATTTTCAAAACTTCCTGTCCATTCATCAGCTTTTAATGTAATTGTCTGTCCTGATGGCTGTCCATCGATTAGTAATTCTACGACAACATTATCTGTTCTAAGTCCATCTTGATTTTCACTATCATTCCAAACTTTGCTAACATCTATACTTGTGACAGCTCTGACGATTACTTTTTCAAAATCATCATCATCTTGTTGTCCTTCAAAATACATTCCTGAATTACTTAAATCTTTTCCATTATTGCTACTATTTCCTATATAGCCATTATCTGTTGTTACCAATTGATCTTTCGTTTGTGTTGTAATGGTTGATGGTTCTGAATCTCTATCTTCCCCAATCTCATTTGTAACGACATTTTCATCTTCGTCTATTTCTTCTGCTATCCATGCAATATTAGTTAATATTTTGTCCGTTTCCCCGCCTTCTGCTGTTACTTTACATTTTATTTGTATTGTTTCTGAACTTAGTGTTCCTTCTGTATATGCTGGTAAATTTGTGGTATTGTTTGCTTTTCTTGTCAAATATAGTGTATTATCTTGTGTGCTATATGCCGTTTTTTCAAAGTTTCCACTAACTACTTCTACAAACTCTAACCCTGCTGGTAATTGATCTACAACTTCTGTTGCTCTTCCTGCTTTTTCCCCTTCATTATATATGGTGATATCATATGTAATGATATCATTTGTTTTTACTTCTACTGGATCTTTTCTATGTTGATAAATAGCTGTTGTTGCACTTTCATTATCTAAGTTTGTTTTATCTATGTTTGGTACTCTTGTATTTTCTAGTGTTTCATCATTTACTGCTGTTATATATTTTCTTAGTGATAAGTCAAATTCTCTTGGAATTTTTACAACTTCCATGATTGGTTGTGCTTCTGGATTTTCATTAGATGCATATACGGTTAAGATGGTTTTGTCATCATTGATACCTTTTTCAGCATTACTTTTTGCTGTATCTATTAAATATCTATATAATTTTACCATTTGTTGTTCTCTATAATATCCTGCTCTTGCATCTGTTGCTACCATGCCTTTTGGATCATATGAAGCTAAATTATTATATACGCCTTTATTATCTACAGATGTATACCAAATCCAAGTATCTTGATTATAGTGATCATATTGTCCACCTTCTTGGTAATTTGTAAAATACCATATTGCTGCTTGTTGTACAGCATCGATTTCATCATCTGTAATATAATATTCTTCCCATGAATTGAAATCACTTTTTTCAATGACATCACTTGCACCAGAAGCATCTAGTAATTGTTTTCTTTCTGCTTGTGTTGATACCCCTTTTACATAAAGAATATCTGCTAATGCTAATAAATTATCATATTGTCCTCCATAAATTAGTTTATCTAGGACGTCATTTTGCCCAGCTATGGCAGTTCTCTCTGTTTTCATATTATAACTAACATCATATATGTCTGTTAATGTGTCATTAGAAAATCCTTGATCTGCTTTTATGCAATAAGCACTCACTTCTGTTGGATCATTATAATTGGTGTTACTATATTGTACAATCTTCCAGATTCTTTCTGCACCTGTTGTCGGATTTCCCATAGCATACCCCATATTCGTTGTTGTTCTTAATTCTGCTATACCAAAATACATTGGTGGTTCTACTGATATAGCTTTTAATCGATTACTTAATAAGGCTGTTATTAAAAATAATATGAATATCATACTTGTAATGATAACACGACTTTTTTTCATATGGCTTCCTCTCCTTATCTTTTCTTCTATATTATTATAAAGCAGTTTTATTTTCGTTTTCAAGATGATTTTGCCTTGTAATCTTTTCCTGTTTTTTTTGAACCTTTTTATCCTTAGGGAAATTCTTATTCTACAAGATTCGATTTTTATTACATTTTAATTTCTTTTTTATGACATTTTTTTAGCAACTTGTTTTTTTACACTTCTATAAAATTTGTGTAAAATTATGAATGCGAATTTATGTTCTTATTCTAAAAAAAATAAGTTCTAACAATTAAATCTATTTATTTAATCATTAAAACTTATTTTATTTTTATGGTTATAAAACGCTTATCTTTCTCAACCTTATCATAGAAATGTGTGTTTTACACTATATAACAAATTTCTTAATTAAGACTAATCCTCCAGCTAATGTTCCCAATACAGTAAATCCTAATACATAGTAAATTCTTTCTTGTCCTGTTTCAACAGATAACAATACTGGTGCATCATCAATATCATCTTCTCCCCATACTTGATTGTCTGGTGTTGAGTCTCTATCTGGTACTCCCTTATCATTGTAATCTTCTGATATCTCTGCTATGTTTGTCATTTGTCCCATGTTGTCTTCTCCGTTAATCCATGTTAAGACTACTTCTACTTCTGCAGATTCTCCTGGTTGTAACAATGTATTTTCTAATAATCTTGTTGATATTATATTATTTCCTTCATCTGTCCATCCTGGATTATCTTCTGCTACAAATCGTAATCCTTGTGGTACATAGTCTGTTATCTCTTTTGCATATCCTGCGATGTCTCCCTCGTTAGTAATTCTAATTTTGTATCTAAATTTTACAACAACATCATTGATATTCTTTCTGTATAATTCTACTTTTACAACTGGTTCTGGATCCATTTCTGCTGTGTGTCCTGTTTGTGTAACAGTTTCTTTTCCATTTTCGATAACAATCGCTTCTGTTACCCATTTTCTTAATGCTAAATCAAAATAGGTTAATTTGATATATTCTCTATCTTGATCATCTTCTCCATCATTCCATTCATCTGGTGTAGAATCAATATCTTCTACTGGATTTCCATTTTCATCACTATCATCTGTGATTTGTGCTGAGTTAACAATAATTCTATCTGATCCATTTGGTTCTACGACTTCAAATGCTACTTTAAGATCTCTATAGTCTGGATTTCCTTCTCCAATCTCTGCATCTGGATTAAATGCTTGTAATAGATTTTCTCCTTCTGTTTGTTCTTGTTCTTTTGATAAGTAATCTGTTCTAATTTCAACTGCTTCTTCTGCATTTTCTGTTACATTTCCATCTTTATCATACATTACCCATCTATATTCTGTATTTGTCGCATTATCTGGTAAAAATTTTAATCCATCTGGTATATCATCTGCTACTTCTTTTGCATATCCTGCAATTTGACCTTCATTATATACTCTGATTGTATATTCTACTACATTTCCTGTAACAACTTCTACTGGATCTTTTGTATGATTATAGGTAATTTTATTTTGTTCTCTATCATAGCTTACTTCTGGTATTCTTGTTGTAACATCTTCTTCATCTACTTTTGTGATGAATTTTCTTAATGCTAAGTCAAAATAGGTTAGTTTAATATATTCTCTATCTTGGTCATCTTCTCCATCATTCCATTCATCTGGTATAGAATCTATATCATCTACTGGATTTCCATTTTCATCACTATCATCTGTGATTTGTGCTGAGTTAATAATAATTCTATCTGATTCATTTGGCTCTACGACTTCAAATGCTACTTTAAGATCTCTATAGTCTGGATTTCCTTCTCCAATTTCTGCATCTGGATTAAAGGCTTGTAATAGATTTTCTCCTTCTGTTTGTTCTTGTTCTTTTGATAAGTAATCTGTTCTGATTTCTACTGCTTCTTCTGCATTTTCTGTTCTATTTCCATCTTTATCATACATTACCCATCTATATTCTGTATTTGTAGCATTGTCTGGTAAAAATCTTAATCCATCTGGGATATCATCTGCTACTTCTTTTGCATATCCTGCAATATCACCTTCGTTATATACTCTAATTGTATATTCTACCACATTTCCTGTAGCAACTTGTACTGGGTCTTTTGTATGATTATATGTAATTTGATCTGCTTCTCTATCATAACTTACTTCTGGTATTCTTGTTGTAACATCTTCTTCATCTACTTTTGTAATGAATTTTCTTAATGCTAAGTCAAATTCTTGTAATACGATATTATCATAATCTTCATCATCTTCATATTTTACCCAATTTTCTGGAGTTGAATCTCTATCATCTACTGGGTTTCCTTCACTATCTGCATCTTGTGTAATGGCTGCTTCATTTCTGATAATACCAATACTTGGATCTTCTGCTACTACTTTAAAGATAACAGATATTTCTTTATAATCTGGATTTTTTTGTGTTTCTGTATCAGCATATGGACTATTTGGGTCAAATGCTTTAATTAAATTTGCTCCTGGTGTTGTGATTTCTGCACCTTTTCCTTTACCTAAATAATCTGTTGATATTTTTGTTGTATCTCCTTCTAGATATGTCCATCCCATAGATGTATTAAATTCTACAGCAGATAACTCATCTTCGTCTGTAATTGGATTCATATTAGAATCAATATCTGCACCTAAGAATTCTAATCCTTCTGGAATGTCTTCTGTAAGTTCTTCTACATATCCGTCTATGCTTCCTTCATTATAGATTCTAAATGTATATGTAACTAAGTCTCCTTTACTTACTGCAACTGGTTCTTTGTTCATTTGATAATCTGCTGTTGTTTGGCTTCCATTTGCTAAGTTTGTAATATCAACACCTAGTAATCTTTCTGGAACTTTTTCTCCATTTACTTCAGTAATTCTCTTAATTAATTTTAAGTCAAAATCATTATGTTCAACAATTAATTTTTCGAAGTCATCATCATCTTGTTCTCCCTCATAGAAATAGTCTGAATCTGTTAAGTCATCTTTATTATCTGTATTTCCTTTATAATTTTCCATGTTGTCTTTATTAACATTTGGTGCTGTTCCTGGTTCTGAATCTCTATCTTCCCCTACTTCATCTACAATAACATTTCCATATTCATCTATTTCTTCTGATATCCATGCAACATTTGTTAATATTTTTCCATTTTCACTAGTGTCAACAATACATTCAATTTCAATTGTTTCTGAATCTAATTGTCCTTGTTGATATGCTGTTAAGTTTTCTGTATTGCTTGCATCTCTTTTAATGGTTACTCTATTGGTTTCTTCATCATATTCTGCAGTAAATCCTGCTGTTGTGATTTGTGAATATTTTAATCCACTTGGTAATTGATCAATGATTTGTGTAGCTCTTCCGTCTACTTCTCCTTCATTATATATCGTTATGTTATATGTTACGATATCTCCATTTTCTACTAATACTGGATCTTTTCTATGATTATATGTAGCAGTTGTTCCATTTTCTAATGTTGATTCATCAATGACTGGTACTCTACTATTTGTAACTGCTACTCCATTAACTTCTGTTATATATTTTCTTAATGCTAAGTCAAATTCTTGTGGAATTTTTTCTACTTTCATTAATGGTTGTGAATTTCCTGTTGCTGTTGTGTATAATGTTAATTTATTTCTATGTTTTGCATTACTGTCTGCATAGTTTCCTGCTTGTTCTTTGGCTGTATCAATTAAATATTTATATAATTCTACTGCTTGTTGTTGTCTTGCTAATCCCACAGCTGGAATTTTGTCTGTTCCATATCCTGATAAATTAGCATATGTTGATCCATCTTCGGTATACCATAACCATGAATCTTCAGCATATCTATCATATTTATTATCTTCTTCTCCATAGTTTGTAAAATACCACATTGCAGCTTGTTGTACTGCATCTATTTCATCATCTGTTATTTTATATTCTTCACCTAATCCTTCATATTCTTGTTGAACTCTCGTAACACCTGCATCTTTTAATAATTGTTCTCTTTCTGCAGATGTTGATTCTCCTGGAATATAAATTAAGTTTGCAAGAGCTAATAATTCGTTATAATGTCCCCCATTTACTAGCTTATATAATACTTGATTTGTATTAGCATCTTGGCTGGCAATATCTGTTCTTTCTGTATACATGTCAAATTGTAAATTATATTCTTGTATTTGCCTTACACCTTGTCCTTCTGTAAATCCAACACCTGCTTTAATACAATATACATTAACTTCCGTTGGGTCATTTGTATTTTCTCCACTATATTGTACAATATTCCATATTTTTGCAGATCTTCCTGTTTCTCCATTTGTATTTGGATTTCCAATTGCATATCCCATATTTGTTGCACTTCTTAATTCTGTTATTCCAAAATACAATGATGGATTTAGTTCCCCTGCTTTGACAATACTTGGTATGATTGCTATGCAAATCATTAGTAATATAGCAATTAGTGCTTTAATCATTTTTTGGTTTCTCATAGATATCTCTCTCCTTATTATTAATAACAATATACTTATATTTTACCTATTTTTTTCATGAAGTCAATAACATTTTTTTCTTATTTTATTGTTATAAAATACTGCCTCTTTTTTGCCTAGGGATATAGGTTTTATAGGTCTTTACAATTTTTCACACCCACATTACAATTATATTACATTTTTGTTATAAATTCAAGCATTTATGTTAATTTGATTGTTTTTTCTATATTTCCGTATGGGTTTGCGGATTTTTAATCAATCTTTTATATAAAAATGGACTTCTCTTCAAAATTCTTCTGCGTTTTTTTCTTTCTTCTATTGGCATAATTTAAAAATTGACATCACTTTCTCTACCGAAAAAAAGTTATATTTTTTCTTTTATTTTCATACCATGATTTAGAGGGATTGTTTTATGAAATTATTTAAAATTTGTCAAAAAATATTTTTATTATTTTTTACAGGTATTTTTATCACATCTTACGTTTTTGCTGATGATTTATCGCCATCAGATGATTTAATAGATATCTCAGATATTCTAACAGATATAGAAAGTATTGAAGCCAGTAGTAATGGCATACAAATGCCGACTATCAATTCTAGAGCTTATGTTGTTATAGATCGAAAAACCAACACCATTTTAGTAGGAAAAAATGAAAATCAGAAGAAAAAAATGGCTTCTACGACAAAAATTATGACAGCACTAGTGGTAATTGAACATGCAGACCTATCTGATATTGTTGAAGTTTCTAAAAAGTCTGCTAACACAGGTGGCTCTAGACTTGGTTTAAAAGCAGGAGACAAATTAACCGTTTCTGATTTATTATATGGTCTAATGATGCGTTCTGGTAATGATTCCGCAGTTGCTTTAGCTGAATATGTAGCAGGTTCTATTAGCGATTTTGCAAACTTAATGAATGAAAAAGCAAAATCTTTAGGACTTTCTAATACCCATTTTGTTACTCCACATGGATTAGATGAAGATGAACATTATACAACAGCCTATGAATTAGCCATTTTATCCAATTATGCTATGAATAATGAAATATTTGCAAAAATTGTTGGAACAAAAAATTATACGATTACAATTAATGGATATCCAAAAAACCTTACCAATACAAATGAATTATTAGGTGTGCTAAATGGGGTTTATGGAATAAAAACTGGATTTACAAATGGAGCCAATCGATGTTTAGTCACATGTTGTAAAAGAGGAGACATGGATATTATTTGTGTGGTACTTGGCGCAGATACCAAAAAATATCGAACGACAGATAGTATAAAATTAATCGAATACGCTTTTCGTAACTTTACCTATGTCAATATTGAAGAAATACTTTCCAATGATTTTGAGAATTGGAAAAAAGAAAACCTTCCAAATATTACTATTTTAAAAGGTGTTTCCAATTATGTGGATATAACATTTGAAGAACTCCCTTATTCTTCTATTCCGGTTAGAAGTGATCTAGTTGATTGTTTTCATGTGTATATAAACTGTAAATCTATTTTAAATACGCCTATTGTAAAAGGCACTTCTATTGGTACAATAACACTAGCCTTGGATGAAAAAATCGTGTATTCTGGTAATATATTGGTTAATACAAATATTGCACATAAAAACGTCTTTAACTATTTATATGATTTCTGTCAAAACTTTTCTACGATTTTAAATACAACTCTTTTATCCTAATATGTATAAAATAGTACCTATATAGTACGAACCTGACCCGACATAGCAATCAAAGATTGCATTCGGGGTACACCAGAACCTTGTTGTCTAAGACAATAAAAAATAGAGAAATGAAAATTTCTCTACTTTTTATTTTACATTTTCTTTTATGTATTCAACAACATCTCCTACAGTTACAACTTTTTCTGCGTCACTATCAGGAATTTCAATATCAAATTCTTCTTCTAATGCCATTACTAATTCAACAATGTCTAATGAATCAGCGCCTAAGTCGTCTATAAAAGATGCTTCCATTGTAACTGCATTTTCAGCTACACCTAATTGTTCTACAATAATTCCTTTTACTTTCTCTAAAACTTCTTCTGAACTCATCTCTCGAGTTCACCTCCTCTCAAGTTTGCAAATCATCTATCCTTTTGATATTTTGCTTCTATAGTTTCATTTATATTATATGTTTGTATATTTGTCAAGTAAATTTAATAAATATTTTTCTTTTTATACCATTAAGTCATGTCGCATTAAGTTCGTTTGTCTGCGCGACATTGTCCCTGAAATTCTTCTATCATTTTATCAACTGCTTTATTTTCAACAAATTTTTCTGCTTGAATAATTGTATATTCAAATAGTAATGCATCACTACTTCCATGCGCTTTGACAACTGGTTTTTTGACTCCTAGAAATAGTGCGCCACCATAAGATTTATAATCCATTTTTTTACTAAAACGTTTGATAGCAGGTAAAGCAGGAACTGCTAATATTTTTGATAGTAAATTTTTTGTTAAGCTTTCTGTTAAGGTTCTTTTTACAAATTTTCCTAATCCTTCTGTTGTTTTTAAGAACACATTTCCTGTAAATCCATCTGTGACAATAGCATCTATTTTTCCAGAGAAAGCATCCCTTCCTTCTACATTTCCTACAAAATTAATATTTAATTCTTTTGATTTTTCTTTTAATAAATTATAGCTTTCCCTTACTAATTCATTTCCTTTGGTTTCTTCTGTTCCGATATTTAATAAACCAATGGCTGGATTTTCTATTCCATATGTATTTCTTAAGTAAATGCTAGACATTTGTGCAAATTGCAATAAATTAATTGGTTTACAGTTGGTATTTGAACCTGCATCGATTAATAGTAATTGACTTTTATATGCTGGTAATATTCCTGCTAATGCTGGTCTATCAATTCCTTTAATTCTTCCAACTAATAAAGTTGCTCCTGTTAATAATGCTCCTGAATTACCAGCAGAGATAAAGACATCTCCTTCATCTTCTTTTAACATTTTAAATCCAACTACCATAGATGAATCTTTTTTATGTTTGATGGCAAGTGTTGGTGTATCACACATTTCAATTGTCTCTGTTGCATTTTTTATTTTTAATCTATCAGATATTTCTTCTAGCTCTTTTCCATAAAATTCTTTTACTTTACTTCTGATAACTTCTTCTTTTCCAACTAAGATTACTTCTGCTTTTACTTTATTAATTGCATTTACTGCTCCTTTTATATTGGCATCTGGTGCATTATCTCCACCCATAGCATCTAATATGATTTTCACTTTTGCTTCTTCCTTTCTATTTGTTCATGAACTTTATATAAACATTTTATCCTAATATATTTCGCGATATAGTTGTTTCAAATTATAGTTATACATTATGCGCTCCATCATTTTCTTGTTTTTAAATCAAACTATAATATACAAATATTTTATTATTCTTTTATAAAAAAAGCAAGTATATATAATAAAAAATCCAAAATATGCTTTTGGATTTTTTCATTTTCCAACAAAAAAAGGACTTTGAGTATACCTCTAAAATCCCTTTTACCATTTTATTTTGGTTGCATAAATCCTATGACCACTAGCACAATTCCTAAGATTGCAACAATAATTCCATTTCTTCTTGTCTTTTTGATTTGTTCTTCTGAATCTTGAAGTTCTTTTTTTACAGATTTTTGTGGCATTACTGCCATAAATGCTCCTAATAATATAAGAACAATTCCTGCAATATAAGGTATCATTTCATACATATATATCCCCTCTTTCTTTATCAATTATATAAATGTTTCTTTTAAAATCATAGCAAAATTATCATTTTTAGTCAATAAATATTAAAATATTTTTACAATATTATATTAAAATATTTTTACAATATTAGAACCATCTGTGGTTACCATTCAGCCCATCCCCACTAACTGGAACGACATGGTAGCTTTTTCCTATTTAACAAAAGAATCGGAATCTTAAAGTTATTCCTTAAAATTCCGATTTCTTTATTCAATATTAAATTATGCTAATATATCAGCAACAACACCTGAACCAACTGTTCTACCACCTTCACGGATAGCAAATCTTAATCCTTTTTCAATAGCGATAGGTGTAATTAATTCAATTGTCATTGATACGTTATCACCTGGCATAACCATTTCTGTTCCAGCAGGTAATTCGATAACACCTGTAACGTCTGTTGTTCTGAAATAGAATTGTGGTCTATATCCATTGAAGAATGGTGTATGTCTTCCACCTTCTTCTTTTGTTAGAACGTATACTTCTGCTGTGAATTTTGTGTGTGGATGAATTGTTCCTGGTTTACATAGAACTTGACCTCTTTCGATGTCTTTTCTATCAACACCTCTTAATAATGCTCCGATATTATCTCCAGCTTCTGCTTGATCTAATAATTTTCTGAACATTTCAACACCTGTAACAACTGTTTTTCTTCTTTCAGTTGTAAGACCGATGATTTCAACTTCGTCTTGTAATTTAACTGTTCCTCTTTCTACTCTACCTGTAGCAACAGTTCCTCTACCAGTAATTGTGAATACGTCTTCAACTGGCATTAAGAATGGTTGATCTACTGGTCTTTCTGGTGTTGGGATATAACTGTCAACAGCATCCATTAATTCTTTGATTGGTTGATATACTGGATCATTAGGATCTGTAGATGTACTTTCTAGTACTTGTAATGAAGAACCTTTGATCATTGGAATTTCGTCTCCTGGGAAACCATATTCTGTTAATAGGTCTCTAACTTCCATTTCAACTAATTCTAATAGTTCTGGATCATCAACCATATCGCATTTATTTAAGTAAACAACGATATATTTAACACCAACTTGTCTAGCAAGTAAGA
>CALXEX010000027.1 GCA_944387445.1 uncultured Clostridia bacterium
AAAAAAAATATAAGTTGAAAAAAACAAAAGAGGTATTTACGAAGATAAAATTATAAAGAATATGTTTGCAACAGAATATATATATCATAGCATTAAATATGAAAAAACAGTAGGTATTATAGATGAAAATGTAGAAGATGATTATGTAGAAATTGCAGAACCAATTGGAATTATAGCAGGGGTTACACCTGTTACAAATCCAACATCAACAACGATGTTTAAATCTATCATATCAGCAAAAACAAGAAATGTTATCATCTTTGGATTTCACCCATCTGCACAAAAATGTAGTGTAGAAGCAGCTAGAATTTTAAGAGATGCAGCTGTAAAAGCAGGTGCTCCAGAAAATTGTATTTTATGGATTGAAAAACCAAGTATCACAGCAACAAGATTATTAATGAACCATCCAGATGTCAATTTAATTTTAGCAACAGGTGGGACAGGTATGGTTAAATCAGCATATTCTTGCGGAAAACCAGCATTAGGTGTAGGGCCTGGAAATGTTCCATGCTATATTGATAAAACAGCAAAATTAGAAACATCTGTTAATGACTTAGTTATGTCAAAAGCATTTGACAATGGTATGATTTGTGCATCAGAACAAGCAGTCATTATTGATAAAGAAATTCAAAAAAGATTTGAAGAATTAATGAAAAAAGCAGGTTGCTATTTTGTAAATGAAGAAGAAAAACAAAAATTAGCAAATAGTATGTTTGAAAAATTAGAAAATGGAGATTACAAATTAAAATCACATGTACCAGGACAATATCCTCATACAATTGCAAAAGATGCTGGGTTTGAAATTCCAGAAGATACGAAAGTCATTGTGGTTCCTGAAACAGGCGTTGGAAAAGAATATCCATTCTCAAAAGAAAAATTAAGTCCAGTACTAACATATTATGTTGTAAAAGATGAAGATGAAGGAATACCATTAGCAGAGAAATTACTAGAATTTGGTGGATTAGGACATTCAGCTGTTATTCATTCTGAAAATAAAGAGACGATTTTAAGATTTTCAGAAACCATGAAAGCAGGAAGAATCATTGTAAACTCTCCATCAACACATGGTGCAATTGGTGATATATATAATACCAATATGCCATCATTAACATTAGGTTGTGGTTCATTTGGTGGAAACTCAACAACAGCCAATGTATCATCAGTAAACTTGATTAATATAAAAAGAGTTGCAAATAGGAGGGTTAATATGCAATGGTTTAAAGTTCCAGAAAAAATATATTTTGAAGCAGGTTCAATTGCTTATTTAGAAAAAATGCCAAATATTGAAAGAGCATTTATTGTAACAGATCCAGGAATGGTAAAATTAGGATATGTAGATAAAATCTTATATCACCTAAGAAATCGACAACATTATGTACATTCAGAAATCTTTAGTGAAGTAGAATCAGACCCATCATTTGATACCATCATGAAAGGTGTTGAAGCGATGAAAAACTTCAAACCAGATGTCATTATTGCATTAGGTGGAGGAAGTCCAATTGATGCAGCAAAAGGAATGTGGTTATTCTATGAACATCCAGAAGCAGATCCAGAAGGATTAAAATTAAAATTCATGGATATTAGAAAACGTACCTATAAATTTCCTAAATTAGGTGAAAAATGTCAAATGGTAGCTATCCCAACAACATCAGGTACAGGTTCAGAGGTAACATCATTTGCTGTTATCACAGATAAAGAGAAAAACAAAAAATATCCATTAGCAGATTATGAATTAACACCAGATGTAGCAATTGTAGACCCAGATTTAGTTATGAGTTTACCAAAATCTATTACAGCAGATACAGGTATGGATGTATTAACACATGCATTAGAAGCCTATGTTTCAAATATGGCATCTGATTATACAGATGGACTAGCTGAAAAAGCAGTAGAATTGGTATTCCAATACTTAGAACAAGCATATGATGATGGAACAAATAAAGTAGCTCGTGAAAAAATGCATAATGCAAGTACGATTGCAGGTATGGCTTTCACAAATGCGTTTTTAGGCGTTAACCATTCAATGGCACATAAAATTGGTGCAGAATTCCATTTACCACATGGAAGAATTAATGCGATATTATTACCATATGTGGTAAGATATAATGCTACAAAACCAACAAAATTTGTTTCATTCCCTAAATATGAATACTTTATAGCTGATAAAAAATATTCTGAAATAGCAAAAAAAGCAGGATTAAAAGCAAAAACTGTTGAAGAAGGAATTAGTAGCTTAATTGAAAAAATTAAAGAAATGAATGAACATATGAATATTCCAAAATCATTTAAAGATGCTGGAATTGATGAACAAGAATTTTTATCAAAAGTAGATGTGTTAGCAGATAGAGCATTTGAAGATCAATGTACAACTGCTAACCCAAGAGTACCATTAGTGTCAGAAATAAAACAAATCTTATTAGATAGTTATTATGGAAAAGAAGTAAAATAGGAGAGAGGTAAATGAACTTAAAAGATATAGGTAAAAGATTCCAAGAAAAGTTTCTAGGAAATAGAGAAGAAAAAACACCTGAAGAGGTAGTTAAAGAAGAGGTTATTGAACCAATTCAAGATGAAAATACAGAATTAACAAGTCAAGAAATTGCAACACAAATTATAGAATTGTTAAATCAATATCCTGCGGATAAAAGAAAAGTAATAATAGAAGAATTAAGAAAATCAGATGCCGTTTCTTCTGCTATGTTGGTAGGAGCAGCAGTAAAAGCGGTTGATTCTGATGAAATACCAAGTGCTTTAGCTGTAGAACTGGGAAGACAGGCATCTGATAAAACAGCCGTAGGAATATTAGAAAATGCAAGTATGTCCAGAGCTGATAGATTAAAAATAATAGAAACTTTAACAGATAATAAATTAAAAGAAGATGCCATTTGTAAACTGCTAGGTGAAATGTATGACACATTAAAAAGTTTAGAAGTACAGAATGAATTGGCATCAAAAATCAATCATGTAATAGGAATTGTAAAAAGAACAGATAAGATAAATGAACAATTATATAGAGTCGTTGCTAAAAATTTTGCAATTACATATTATCAAAGAAATGGAGCATTGAGTCTGTATCAGATGGAACAAGTAATTCCTATCAATGAAATGATAAGAGAAAATATGCCTGAAAAAATCGAAGAAGAATACATAAAACTGCTTAATGATGACGAAGAAAATAAATTTGATATACAAGATGTAAAAGAGAGATTTATAGACCAAATGACTAAAGAAGTCCATGAAAAGGCACAAAAAGAAGAACAACCTGAAAGCACATTTATGAAATTTTTAGGAGAAATTAGTGAAGAAAAAGTAGAAATAGAAGAAGAAGACCAACAGAATCCAGGCAAGAAAATAAAAAGAGAAATAGGACTATTAGAAAAATATATTAGAAAATATAATTCTCAAATTAGCCAAAGTGATTTAGAAAGATGTTTAAAAATTGCTAGAGGAGAAGAAGAAGAATTGATATATGAACCTAAAAAAGAAGTTATAGAGGAATCTACTGAAGATGGAATAAATATTGAAGTATTAGAAGAATGTATAGATTCAGGTTTAATAGATTTACTAGGGAAAATGGGGGAAAAGGAAAGAAAGGAAAGCTTAAAGGCAATAACGAATTCATTAGAAAAAAGAGTGCAAAAAGAGAAACGCATACAAATGATTAAAAACGCAAAAGTCGCTCCAAGGGAAGAAGCGCCTAAAGTAAAAAAAGCAGAATTTAAAGGAGATATTGATAGATAAAAGCCAATATGGCTTTTATTTTTTTATTGAATAGGATTCCTATTCAATAAAAAAATAATGTTGCACAGAAAAATTGCTGTGCAATTTTTCGCGTCGACAAATCTTTACGCTTCATCGAGAACTTAAATACATATAGTTAAATTAGAAAAGAAGAGAAAAGTTCTCGAGAAGCGAGATTTGTCAGCACCTTTTATAAGTTCATCAAAAAAACACAATTTAAATATGTTTTAGAAACAATTATGGGATAGTATATGCATATACTAAATAGGAACGAACATAAATATCCTATGAGGAGTTGTGATGAAATATGAAAAAAAATAAAATGAAAGAACTAGGAATTGTGGAGATGAAGAACTTTTTAAGTTATGATGAAAAAATAGAGGAAAAGACAAACACATTTGAAAAATTAATGACTATTTATGAAATGGCCATTACAGAATTAGAAACAAAACTGAATATATTACAAAAAGAATTTAAAGTATTTTATAACTATGATTTAATTGATCATATCAATACAAGAATAAAACAACCAGAAAGTATTGTAAACAAAATGAAGAAAAAAGGTTATGAGCTTACATACAAGGAAATGATAGAAAATATTAATGATATTGCAGGAATTCGTGTGATATGTCAACTAAAAGATGACATATTTAAAATTAGAAATTTAATAGAAAAAATACCAGGAATTCATATAGAAAAAGAAAAGGACTATGTAAATCATCCAAAAGAAAGTGGATATGCAAGTTATCATATGATTGTGAAGGTACCAGTTAACTTGTCAAAACAAACCATATATGTAAAAGTAGAAGTACAAATAAGAACTTTGGCAATGGATTTCTGGGCTAGTTTAGAACATAAGATGAAATATAAAACAGATAAAGAAGTAAATAAGAAAACTTCAAAAGAATTAGTCAACTATGCAAAAATTGTAAACAAGATGGATAATAAGATGGCACTGATGAATGAACTTTAGTAATGTGTCAAATCGGTCAAAAATTGACCAAAAGGGACAGACCTATCTATATAGGTCTGTCCCTTTTGGTATCATTTTGAAACAATTTGGCACGTCCCCAAAAGGACATTTTTTTTAAATAAAGAGAAGGATTTATGTAAAATACGTCGAATAATATAATTATGTATAGTTGTGTGAAATATTTTAAGAAAGGAGAAAATAATGGCAAGATATAGTGATGAGATCATTGATGATGTAAGACAGTCTAATGATATTGTAGATGTGATATCACAATATGTAAGATTAAAAAGAAGTGGCAGAAATTATTTTGGTCTATGTCCTTTTCACAATGAAAAATCACCTTCATTTTCAGTATCTCCAGAAAAACAAATATTTCATTGCTTTGGTTGTGGTGTAGGGGGAAATGTATTTACATTTTTGACAAAAATTGAAGGTATCAATTTTGTAGAAGCCGTCCAACTTTTAGCAGAGAGAGCCAATATACAATTACCAACATTAGAGAATAATGTAGATTCAGCAAAAGAAGCATTAAAAGCAAAGGTATATAAAGTAAATGAATTTACAGCAAAATATTATCATGAGAATTTGTATAGACCAGAGTCTAAAATGGCTCAAGAATACATAAAAAAAAGAAAATTATCAAATGAAACCTTAAAAGCATTTCAAATTGGATTTTCAGGAAAATTTGATGAACTATATAAGGAATTAAAAAAACAAGGATTTGAAGAAAGGGAAATTTTAGAGTCTGGCTTAGTCAATAAAAATGAAAGAGGACAATATATTGATAGATATCGAAACAGATTAATGTTTCCTATATGTGATGCAAGAGGAAGAGTCATTGCTTTTGGAGGAAGAGTGTTAGATGATTCAAAACCAAAATATATTAACTCTCCTGAAAATATTGTATATAGTAAGGGAAGACATCTATATGGATTAAATGTTGCCAAAAAATATGATATCAAAAAAAGATTACTCATTGTAGAAGGATATATGGATGTGGTTTCTCTTCATCAAAGAGATATTCATAATGTAGTTGCCTCTTTAGGAACAGCACTAACTCAGCAACAGGGATATTTACTAAGAAATAATACAGAACAAATTATTTTAAGTTATGACTCAGATGAGGCTGGACAAACTGCTAAAGTAAGAGCAATGGAGATATTACAAAATATGGGGTGTGATATTCGAGTCTTACAGATGGAAGGTGCAAAAGACCCTGATGAATATGTTATTAAATATGGAAATGCAAGATTTCAAAATTTAGTCGACAAAGCCATTTCTGTTATCGAATTTAAAGTCAAAATATTAAGACAATCTTTAAATCTAGAAAGTACCAACGACAAAATAAAGTTTTTAAATGAAATAGCAAAATTAATTTCAAAGATTGATAATAGCATGGAAAGAGAAGTCTATATAGAAAAAATAGCAAAAGAATATGATGTTTCAAAAGAAGCAATCTATGCAGAAGTTAATAAATTGACATATAGAGAAAGTAAAGATGAAAAACTACTAAGCAAACCAAAACCAGTAGTAAGACACATAGAGAAAAAAGAAACAGATAATGTATCAGAAGCTACAAAGAGAAGAGAAAATACGGTTTTAGCGATTTTACTTTCAGGTGATAGAAATATTTATGAAATTATTAAGCAAAACATTACTATTAAGGACTTTAAATACGAGATAGATAGGAAGATTGCTGAAAAGCTGTATGAAGAATTCGAAAATGGAAATAGTAATATAAATAGTATCATTGATGATTTATCAGAAGAAGAACAAAACCATATAACCATGATAATGGCAGAAGATTATGGGATTGATGATGTAGAAAAGGCAATTGATGATATTATACAAAGCTATGAAAAAGATAAATTAAATGAAAGAAAACTCGAAATTTTAGAATCACTAGAAAATCCAACTGAAGAAAACCAAAAGAAAGAATTAGAAAAAGAGCTGAATGATATTATTATCAGGTTAGCAAAAATTAGATAGGGGTGAATAGAAAACATGGCAAAAAAAGAAGAAAGCAAACAAGAAGAATTAAAACAAGAAGAAAAAATCGAAAAAATTGAAAAAGTAAGAAAAAAAGCACATAAGAAGGCAGAAGAAGTAAAACAAACTAAAAAAGAAGAAAATGTAGAAGAATCAGAAGAAACAAAAAAACTAAAAGAAGAAAAGGTAAATAATATATTAAAGAAAGCAAAAGAAAAAGGAAAAATTACCATAGGTGATTTGGCATCTGAATTAGATGATGTAAATCCAGATCAAATTGATAAAGTTTTTGACGCATTTGAGGAATTAGGTGTGGATTTATTACAAGATGATATGGAAGAAGAACCTGATATTGAAGATTTAAAAGAGGTAGAAGATTTAAAATTAGATGAAATTACAGATACGAGTTTTGAAGGAATTAATGTAGATGACCCTGTAAGAATGTATCTAAGAGAAATCGGAAGAATTCCATTATTAACTTATGACGAAGAACTAGATTTGGCTAAAAAAGTATTAGAAGGCGATGAAGAAGCAAAACAAAAATTAGCAGAATCTAATTTAAGATTAGTGGTAAGTATTGCCAAAAAATATGTAGGAAGAGGAATGTTGTTCCTAGATTTAATACAAGAAGGAAATATGGGATTAATTAAAGCAGTTGAAAAATTTGATTATACCAAAGGATTTAAATTTAGTACGTATGCAACTTGGTGGATTAGACAAGCCATTACAAGAGCAATTGCAGATCAAGCAAGAACCATCAGAATTCCTGTACACATGGTAGAAACTATCAACAAATTAATTAGAACTTCTAGACATCTATTACAACAATTAGGTAGAGAACCAACCCCAGAAGAAATTGCAGCTGAAATGGAAATACCAGTAGAAAAAGTAATAGAAATTCAAAAAATTGCACAAGACCCAGTATCATTAGAAACACCAATAGGAGAAGAGGATGACAGCCACTTAGGTGACTTTATACAAGATGATGATTCTCCAGCACCTCAAGATTCAGCAGCATATACAATGCTTAGAGAACAATTAGAAGAGGTAATGAATACTTTAACACCAAGAGAAGCAAAAGTATTGAAATTAAGATTTGGACTAGAAGATGGAAAATCAAGGACTTTGGAAGAGGTAGGAAGAGAATTTCAAGTAACAAGAGAAAGAATTAGACAAATTGAAGCAAAAGCATTAAGAAAATTGAGACATCCTAGTAGGAGTAAGAAGTTGAGAGATTACATGGGATAGATTGAAAAATAATTACAATTTTGGCTGTGTTAAATTTCATTTAAAACGCGGTTACATACAAAAGTATGCGCCCTTGCCTTTTAAATAAAATTTGCCTTGCCAAAATTTAATTCTTTTCCAATCACGTTGAAAATAATTAATTTTGATATTGGAGGAAAATATGGAACAGTTAGTTGCTTTTTGGAATAAACTAACATCTATAGAAATTGTGGATATTATTATTGCTATTGGAATTATTGTATTTTTTAGAATATTGAGTGGTACATTTTCCTATATGATTATAAAAGTATTTAAAATAAAGAGTAAAAAAGCAAAAGAAATAAAGGAAAGTGCATTTTTTAGACCACTAAAGATATTTTTTATCATTCTAGGAATTTATTTGGCTATTGTCTTTTTAAGAGCACCATTACAAATAAATGAGCAAGTGATGGATATTGTGACAAAAGTTTTTAAAATTATTAGTGTGATTGAAATTGCAGTAGGTTTAGCTAATAGCTTTACTTCTAAAACGATTTTAGGGAAAAAACTAAGAAAAAGCTTAAATGAAAAAATGGATGATACTGTATTTGAATTTGTATTAAAAATTACAAGAGTATTCATTTATATTATTGCGATATTTTTAGTATTAGCCATCTTGGAAATTAATCTAACAGGATTAATTGCAGGATTAGGATTAGGTGGTGTGATTGTAACACTTGCAGCACAAGATACTGCTAAAAACCTATTTGGTGGAGCAATGATTTTCATTGATAAACCATTTGTGGTTGGTGATTGGATTGAAATGGACAATTATGAAGGAACAATTGAAGATATTACATTTAGAACAACAAGAATTCGAACATTTGAAAATGCGTTAGTGAATATTCCAAATGCCATTATTGCAGATGCTTCTGTAACAAATTGGAGTAAAATGGAAAAAAGAAGATACAAGACAAACTTATGTGTAGAATTGGATACACCTTTAGAAAAATTAGAATTATTAAAAACAAGAATTGAAAAAATGTTACAAGAAAGAGAAAGTGTTTTTGATGATTCAATTATTGTAAGATTTGACCAAATAACAGATAATGGAATGAACATATTGATTTATACATATACAAATTCTGTTAGTTATGCAAGTTACTTAAAAGAGGTAGAAGATATTAATGTCAAAATAATGAAAATATTGAATGAAGAAAATATTGAATTAGCATATGATACAAAAACAGTATATGTAAAAAATTAAAAATGTATATAATACCCCAAATAATTTCCTATAATATTATTTGGGGTTATTAAAATAATTAATTTTTTTCACAATATAGACATAAAACCTATGTATAATATATAATAAAACGAGAAAAATAGGAGTGATAAATATGCTAAATAACTGTATTTTAGTTGTAGATGATGAACAAAGAATGAGAAAATTAATAAAAGACTTTTTAGTAGCAAAGGGATATAGTATATTAGAAGCAGAAGATGGGGAAAAAGGGTTAGAAGTTTATGAAGAAAACAAAAATAAAATAAGTCTTATTTTATTAGATGTTATGATGCCTAAATTAGATGGTTGGTCTGTTTTAAGACAAATTAGACAAGAGTCTAAAGTACCAATTATCATGTTAACAGCAAGAGGAGAAGAACAAGATGAATTGTTTGGATTTGAGCTAGGTGTTGATGAATACATATCTAAACCATTTAGTCCTAAGATTTTAGTAGCACGTGTAGAAGCTATTCTAAAAAGAACTAATCAAGATGAAAAAGAAATAAAAGACTATGGTGGAATTGAAATTGATAAAGAAGGAAGAACAGTAAAAGTAGATGGAAAGCCAATAGAATTAAGTTTAAGAGAATATGAATTATTGACTTATCTAGTAGATAATGAAAATATAGCTTTATCAAGAGACAAAATATTGAATAATGTTTGGAACTATGACTATTATGGAGATTCTAGAACAATTGATAGTCATATCAAAAAAATAAGACATAAATTAGGTAAAAAGGGAAAATATATTCAAACAATGCGAGGTGTTGGATATAAATTTGAAGTAAAATAGGTTACAATTCTTGCATTAGCAAAGGAATGAGTAAAAATGGGAAAAATAAAAAATGCATTAAAATCTGTAAGAGTGAAATTATTTTTAATGGTATCATTGATTATATTACTAATTATACTATTTTTAATTCTAGTAAATAACTTTGTATTTGGACAATTTTATTTATATAGTAAAACAAAAGATTTAAAAGAAGTGTATGAAGTTATCAATGACTATTACAATCATCCAGTAGATATTGATATTAATTCTGAACTAGAAAAATTAGCGATTAATAACAATTTTGACATTTTGATTAAAGATGATGATGATATTAATATATTCACATCTAATAAGGACTTTTTATCAACTTTTGGAGCTATGAATGCCATGACAAATGCAATTAATGCAGGTGAGTTGATAGAGGAAAATGAAAAATTTATTATTAGAAGATTAAAAGAAAACAAAACAGGAATTTCGTATATTTTATTATCGGCAAAATTGGATAATGATTATTTGTTATATATTCGTATACCAGTTTCTTCTATACAAGACAGTGTAAAAATATCAAATAATTTTCTATATTTAATCGCAGGATTTACCATATTAATTTCAGCAGTTATTGTGAATTTCGTTAGTAGAAAATTTACAGAACCAATATTAGAATTAAATACTATTGCTAAAAATATGTCTAATTTAGATTTTAGCCATAAATATAGAATAACAGATGCAGATGATGAAATTAATAATCTAGGAAAAAGTATTAATTTAATGTCAGACAAATTGGAAAGTACAATTAAACAATTAAGAAGGACAAATATAGAGCTAGAAAGAGACATAGAAGAAAAATCAAAAATCGATGAAATGAGAAAAAGCTTTATATCAGATGTATCACACGAATTAAAAACACCAATTGCTTTAATACAAGGATATAGTGAAGGATTGTTGGAAAATGTTAATACAGATGATGAAAGTAGAAAATTTTATGCAGAAGTAATTTTAGATGAAAGCAATAAAATGGATAAATTAGTAAAACAATTGCTAGAATTAATGAAACTAGAATATGGAAAAAGAGAGTTTTCAGATAAAGAATTTAATATTGTAGAATTGGAAAAAGAAGTTGTCAGAAAATCAAAAGTGATGTTAGAAGAAAAACAAGTAGAAGTGGAACTGCTATCTCCTGAAGAAATTAATGTCATTGCGGATGATTTTTATATAGAGCAAGTTATTACCAATTATTTAACAAATGCGATTAAGCATGTTGAAAAAGTAGATGGAAAGAAAAGTATTACAATAGAAAATGTTGTTGATGTAGAAAAAAATAAGGTAAGAGTAAAAGTATTTAATACAGGTATAAACATAAAAGAAGAGGATTTAACAAGAATATGGAATCGTTTTTATAAAGTGGATGAATCTAGAAATAGAGCAGATGGCGGAACAGGTATTGGCTTGTCATTTGTAAAAGCGATTATGAGTAATTATAAGAATGATTATGGTGTCATTAATAAAGAAAATGGAGTGGAATTTTATTTCGAATTAGATTTGAAAATATAAATTATTGCAAAAAAGGGATTTTGGGGATGGCCTCATTTTTCCCTTTTTTATTTTAGAATTTCTAAATGTCGAATTTTGCGATGAAAAGTTCTTTACAAATGGAAAAAAATGTATTAATATATACATATAACATGTTACATTTATTTTTATATCAAGATTTGCAAATCAAAAAATTCATTTAAAAATTGACTCAACCAATTATTTCAAAAAAAATTGATTCAAAAAGTTTATGTGAATAAAACAAAATCAATATATCCAATATATTTTTCATAAGGAGAGATGCTTATTTTTGTATATACTACTAAATTTATTAATATTATTTCTTTCATGATTTCTATTATGATATATTTATTCATAAATGTATGTATTAACAATATAGATGTTTCTATCAATAAAATTAAATTCAGAGCAGATTTTACGGTACAAGAAGATATACCACTTAATAATCAAGTTTCTTCAAATTATCTGGAAGAAAATAAAATAAAAAATGTCAACACAACAATTGAAAAGCGTGCGAGCGAAGAAGCGACATGGTATATACAAATAGACAAGATAGGATTAAAAGCACCTATTCAGGAAGGAACAACCCAACAAATTATGGAGGATTTTGTTGGACATTTTGAAGAAAGTTCAAAAGATTTTGGAAATGTATGTTTAGCGGCACATAATAGAGGATATAAAAATAATTATTTTAGCCGTATTAGAGAATTACAGGAGGGAGATGAAATCAATTACAAATATAAAGATATAGAAAAAACATATATTGTAACAAAACATGAGATCATCAAAAATACAGATTGGAGTAATTTAGAAGATACAGAAGAAAATAAAATAACTTTAATTACCTGTGTAGAAAATGAACCAGAATACAGAAGATGTATACAAGGAATTGAAAAATAAGAAAAAAAGGATGTGAAAATAATTTGCAAAAAATAAAAAAAGGAATCAAAATCATACTTATGATTTTGATGATGACATGTATGAGTTTTTTAAATTTTACAAATGCTGTCATTGCTAGTAGTCATATAAATACAGCAAATATTCAATCACTTGGTGATTGTGGACAATTATTAAAGTATAAAGGAAGTATTGTCATCACATATTATGCTGGATATACATATGATGGAATTACATATCCGGCATACTGCTTAGATAAAACAAAACAAGGAGTATCTGCCACAAATCCAGCATATACAGTTTCAGTAGAAGAAGCTATCAAAGATGTGAATTTATGGAAAATTATCATAAATGGCTACCCATATAAAACGATAGAAGAGTTAGGTGTTGCTAATAAAGAAGAAGCATTTACTGCAACGAAACAGGCAATTTACACATATATCCATGGAAATCAATTAAGTGATTATGAAGCAATTGGAGAAGCAGGACAAAGAACATTAAATGCTTTATACAAAATTGTAAACTCTGCAAATCAGTCTACTGAAACGCAGATATCAAATCAAATAGATATATTGAAACTTCAAGAACAGTGGAAACAAGATGAAATTATGCCAGATTATGTTTCTAAAACATATAAAGTGAGTAGTGAAACCAATATTCGCAATTTTAAAGTAAATGTAACAGATGAAAATGGCAAAGGAATTGAAGGAATCAAAATAACCAATGAAAAAAATGAAGAAAAAGAAGAATTTACTTCAGACGAAGTATTTAAAATTTTGATTCCAATAAAGACTATGACAGAAGACAAAACCATAAAAATATATATAGAAACAGAGATAAATACAAAACCAATTTTATATGGAAAAGCATCTGATTCTAATTTACAGGATTATGCTTTAACAGCATCTACTTATGAGGATGGAACAGGAGAAGAGAAAGACTACTATAGTAAAAATCAAACAAAATTGATCATTATAAAAAAAGATAAAGAGACAGGAGAAAATTTGCAAGGTGTAGAATTTCAGGTCTTAGATGAAAATAAAAATGTGATTTACACAAATTTAAAGACAGATGAAAATGGAAAGATAATAGTAGAAAATCTCATTCCAGGAAAGTATTATATAAAAGAAACGAGAACGATTAGTGGTTATGAAATTTATGAAGATTTAATTGAAGTAGATATAAGCTTAAATGAGGAAATGACTGTAACAGTTAATAATCATGAAGAAGAAATACCGGAAATCGAGAAAACAATAGATAACAAAGAAGTGACAAGCAAACGAATTTTACCAGTAACAGGAATGTAAAGAAATAAAAAGGAGACTTTTAGAGTTTCCTTTTTTAAGTTACCATTCAGACCTTCCCCCTTAAGAGGAACGATAGGGTAGATTTTTAAAGTTCTCGGCTACCCTCCGATTCCCGTTTAAGAAATTTTAATATCTAAATCGCAACGATACCCGGAGACAGGACCCTTTACGACTTAGATATAAGAATTTCTAAAACGACTCCGGTCGCATTCGAACATTTAAAAATCTACCCTATCGTTCCTCTTAAGGGGGAAGGTCTGAATGGTAACTTTTTGTAATTACAGATTTAAGATTTAAAATTTGAAAACTATTGAATAAAAAAATAAACTTTGATAGAATAGAATAAAAATAAAAGGAAAATAATAGAACAAGAGGAGTGTAAATTCATGTTTTCACAATTAATTGTATTAGTCATATTAATTTTACTAAATGCCTATTTTGCGGCAAGTGAAATTGCCTTTATATCTTTAAATGATGCTAAAATAGAAAAACAAGCAAAAGAAGGCAACAAAAAAGCAAAACAAATAGAAAAAATGTTAAAAGAACCAAGTAAATTTTTAGCAACCATACAAATCGGAATTACACTTGCAGGATTTTTATCAAGTGCGTTTGCATCAGAAACTTTTGCAGACATGCTAGCACCAATACTAAATGGATGGATACCAGCAATTAGTATTGGCGTATGGAAAAGTATATCTATCATCATCATAACTATTATATTATCTTTCTTTACATTAGTTTTTGGTGAATTGGTACCAAAACGATTAGCAATGAAACATTATGAAAAGATATCTTTTGCAACAATTGGTGTAATTAGAGCTATTTCTATTGTAACAGCACCATTTGTTAAATTATTAACAGTAGTAACCAATAGTATTTCAAAATTATTTGGTGTAGGAGAAAATGAGGAAGAAACGGTTACAGAAGAAGAAATCAAAATGATGGTAAATCAAGGAGAAGAAAAAGGAACCATCAAAGAAGAAGAAAAAGAATTAATTAATAATGTTTTTGAATTTAATGATATTACGGTATCTGAAATTATGAGACATAGAAAAGATATATTTGCAGTAGACATTAATATTAGTAATGAAGAATTATTAGAGGAATTATCACAAGAAGAATATCGACATAGTAGAATTCCTGTATATGATGAAACCATTGATGAAATTAAAGGAATTTTATATGTAAAAGATATATTAAAAAATATTAAAAAGAAAAATTTTAAGGTAAAAAACTTGATAAAAGAAGCATATTTTGTATCACAAAACCGTTTAATTAATGAAGTATTTAAAGAATTACAAAAAAATAAAATGCAAATTGCCATTGTTGTTGACGAGTATGGTGGAACAGCAGGATTAGTGACAATGGAAGATATATTAGAAGAATTAGTAGGAGACATATATGACGAATATGACGAAGAAGAAAAAGAATATGAGAAAATAGATGAAAATACCTATATGTTATCAGGAAGTTTACCAATTTATGATGTCAATAAATTATTAGATGCAGGAATTCCAGAAGGAGATTATGATACCATATCAGGATTTTTACAAGAAGAATTAGGAAGAATTCCTGAAGACGAAGAAAAACCAGTAATAGAAACTGATAGAGTAACTTATAAAATAGAAGAATATGAAGATAAAAGAATATTAAAAGTAAAAGCGTGTAAAAATCATATCATAGAAACAGAAGAAAATGAAGAATAAGGTAGGGAATGGAATATGAAGAAGAAAAATATTGTTATGATAATCATTGTATTAGTAATTATCATTTCTATAGCAGGTTGGTTTATATATAAACAAATTGAAAAAAACGGAAGAGAATATGAAATAGAAAAAATAGCAATTCAAGATTATGAATACTTCATATTAAGACAGGACGGGAAATATGGTGTGATGAATAAAAACGGAGATATAGTAATTCATCCAGAATATACAAATGTGATTATACCAAATCCTAAAAAGGCCATTTTTATCTGTTATGATGAAAATAATCAAACAAAAGTATTAAATCAAAATAATGAACAGATATTTTCAGAGTATGAACAAATACAACCAATAAGATTAAAAAATATAGCAAGTAATTTAATGTATGAAAAAAATTTATTAACCTATGTGCAAGATGAAAAGATAGGATTAATTAATCTAGATGGAGAAGAAATTGCTGAACCTATCTATGAATCCATAGAAGGGTTGCCATACAAAGAGGGAGAATTATTAGTACAATTAGAAGGAAAATATGGTGTTATTAATAATAAAGGAAATAATTTAGTAGATACAAAATATGATCAAATTGCTGTAGACAATTATACAACAGAAGAAGACGGATATAAGCGTGCAGGATATATTGTTTCTAATACAACAGAAAATGGATATCGATATGGATATGTGGATATTAATGGAAACGTATTATTAGAACCAGAATATACAGAAGTTTCTAGAATTATTAATATAAAAGACAATGACAATATTTATTTAATTGTAGCTCAAAATGGACAATATGGAGTAGTTAAAAATCAAGAACAAATTATAGAAAATGAATATCAATCTATCTCATATAATAGTGAAAGTAATACATTAACATTAGAAAAGACTAAACGATATGGAATTGCCACATTAGAGGGAAAAGTTGTTATACCAGTAGAATTTTCACAAATCGATAGTACAGGAAAGTATATATATGCAACTGATGTGGATGGAAATGTAGAAGTATATCAAGAAGATGGAAATCCAGCAGATGTAGAAAGTAATGTATATATATTAGAAACAAATAATGAAAATTATCAAATTAAAATAGATAATGCACAAGGCACAGTATATAGCATTCTTAACAAAAATGGAGAGCAAATGACTACGCAAAATTATTCATATATCAATTATTTATATGATAATTACTTTATTGTTTCTGTAACAGGTGGAAAAGTAGGAGTCATTAATGATAAAGAAGAAGAAATTATACCAATACAATTTGATTCTATAGAAAAAATAGAAGGAACAGATTATATCATCACAAGATTATCAGAAAATAATTCAACACAATTATATGATAAGAATTTTAAACAATTATGTGAAATGACAAATGCTGTATTAAAAAAAGAAGAAAATTATATAAAATTATATAATGAAACAGAGACAAAATATTTTGACTTAGAGGGAAATGAAAAACAAAATACAGAAGTGTTTCCAAATAATGAAATTTATGCTAAATCTCAAGATGGAAAATGGGGATTTGTAGATAAATCTGGAAATGTTGTTGTAGATTATATATATGATAAAGCAACAGACTTAAATGCTTATGGATATGCTGGAGTTCAGTTAGATGGTAAATGGGGCGTTGTAAATAGTAATGGTGAAATAATTTTAGAACCAACATATACATTTAATGTACAAACAGAACCAGAATTTATAAAAGAATATTATAAAGTACAATATGGATATGGAGAATTTTATTATACAAAATAGATTCAGTTTTGAATCTATTTTTTTGTATTATAAGTAATAATGAGATGCTGTTCTTTCCATTAGGCTGAGGTGCTTGTATATTCATTTCTCATAAATTCCTCGGCTCAATACGAATTATAAAAAATTCTCGAAATAAACATGAAAATACTTGATTAAAAAGATTCAAAATTGTCTATACTATTTAAAATTGAGAGAGAAAAGGTGAAGATGTGAAATTAGGAATTGCGTTGTCAGGTGGAGGAATAAGGGGAATTGCACATGCAGGTGTTCTAAAAGCTTTAGAAGAAAGTAAAATCAAAATAGATGCCATAGGTGGAACAAGTTCAGGAGCCTTAATTGCAGGATTGTATGTTTTAGGTTATTCTCCAGAAGAGATATATCATTTATTTAAAACGCATGCGAAAGATATTGTGGGGATTAGCGGTACTTCATTTTTTTCGAAAATTTATCAAGCAATCAAAAGAGAAAATACAGGATTTAGGAGAGGAGAAGAGATAGAGAAACTTTTCAACAAACTAGCCAAAGATAAAGGAATAGAAACCATATCTGAAATTACCAAAATGCCAATCTCTATACCTACTGTTGATATAAAAGATGGCAAAGAATATATTTTTACGAATCAAATTCCAAATGAAAAAAATTCTTATAAAAAATATATTGTCAATATTAATGTTGGAAAAGCTTTAAGAGCGACAAGCAGTTTCCCAGCTGTATTTTGTCCATGTGATTTTCGAGAACATAAATTTTTAGATGGTGGAGCATTAGATAATGTTCCTGTTATAGAGGTAAAAAAGCAAGGCGTTGAAAAAGTATTAGCCGTTAAGTTTAAACCAGATGACATAACAGATGATAGTAATTATATGGATATAGCAATGAGGACAATCGATTTAATGGGAAGTAAAATAGCAGAAGAAAACCTAGAACAGAGTGATTATATCTTAACCATTGGAACAGATAAAACAGGATTATTAGATATCAAAAAATTAGATAGTTGTTATCAATATGGATATACAACAACCATGAACGAAATCAATAAAATAAAAGAAATAATCCAAGAAGAATAGCATAGAATAAAATGAGGAGTTTTTTATAAAGGTTGAAAAATTATTTTTCAACCATTTTATATAGCAAGAAAGGAAGAAGAAAAAATGAAAATCAGATATTTTGATAATTCAGCGACAACAAAGGTAAAAAAAGAAGTAATGGATAAGATGTTTCCCTATTTTGTAGAATCCTATGGAAATCCATCGTCATTATACGCTCTGGGAAGAATTGCAAAGGCAGGAATAGAAGAAGCAAGAAAACAGGTTGCAAATTTAATCAATTGCGATAAAAATGAAATTTATTTTACAAGTGGCGGAACAGAAAGTGATAATACAGCATTAAAAGGTATTATGTATTTAAATAAAAATAAAGGAAAACATTTGATAACAACCAAAATAGAACATCATGCGATATTAAATACTTGTAAGACATTAGAAGAAAATGGATATAAAGTAACCTATCTAAATGTAGATAAAGAAGGAATTATCGATTTAGAAGAACTAATCAATGCAATAACAAAAGATACAGTATTAATAAGTGTGATGTTTGCCAATAACGAAATTGGTTCGATTGAGCCAATCGAAAAAGTCGGAAGAATTGCAAAAGAAAAAGGAATTATTTTTCATACAGACGCTGTGCAAGCTTGTGGAAATGTAGAGATAGATGTAAAAAAAATGAATATAGATATGTTATCTTTATCAGGACATAAAATAGGAGCACCTAAAGGAATAGGCGCATTATATGTCAATAAAACGATTGAATTTAAAAAATTAATTGATGGAGGACATCAAGAAAGGGATAAAAGAGCAGGTACTGAAAATGTAGCTGGAATGATAGGACTAGGTGAAGCATGTGAAATTGCGAAAAATAACATGGAAGCACATGTTCATAAATTACAAAAATTAAGAGATTTTTATTTTTCTGAAATACAAAATGAGATTCCAGATATTCAAATAAATGGTTCAATGGAACATAGATTATCAGGAAATAGCAATATATCGTTCAAAGGAATTGATGGTAATGAATTATTGATGAAGTTGGATGAAAAAGGAATCTGTGCATCAGCTGGAAGTGCTTGTTCATCGGGAAGTGGTATGCCATCACATGTATTAACTGCAATAGGCGTCACAAGTGAATATGCAGAAGGAACGTTACGAGTGACTTTTGGTGATGAAAATACTAAAGAAGATGTGGAATATTTAGTAGAAAATTTAACTCAAATTGTAAAAGAAATAAGATATGGCAAATAAAAAATGTGTGACAATTCAGGCTGATATTTATTTTTATTATTTTTTACACCTTATGTGTCGCAATCTATGAAAAGAAAAAATATTGTAGATTGCTCCAATCGCACTCACTTCGTTCGTTTGGTCGCTTACGCGGTATTTTAGATAATAAAAATAAATATCAGCCTGAATTGTCATAAAATGATATATTATGATAATAATAAGTTCATGAGTTAGATCCTAAAATGGCTAAACTTGTTTTAATCCCATCAACACTAGCAGACATGATACCTCCAGCATATCCTGCACCTTCTCCACAAGGGTAAATTCCTTCTATATTAGATACAAATTCATCATTCCTAGGAATCTTTACAGGAGAAGAACTTCTCGTTTCAACACCAGTTAGGATGCCATCTGGATTAGCAAACCCCTTTAGTCTTTTATCAAAGTATAAGATACCCTCTTTTAAAGTGGAAGAAACAAAATCTGGAAGGATCTCATTTAAATTAGATAATGTTGTTCCAGGTAGATAAGAAGGTATGACAGAACCAATTGTAGAAGATTTTTGATTTTTTAAAAAGTCTTCTACTTTTTGGATAGGGGCATAATAATTAGAACCACCTAAATGAAAGGCTTTTTCTTCCAAATTTTTTTGAAAATAGATACCTGCTAAAGGCGAAACATCTGTAAAATCTTCAGGTGTTACATTGACCAATACAGCAGAATTGGCATTTTTACCATTTCTTAAATAATTGCTCATACCATTTGTAACAATTGTATTTTCTTCGCTAGAAGAAGCAATAACCGTTCCTCCAGGGCACATACAAAATGTGTAACAAGAGCGACCACTTGGAGAATGATATGCCAATTTATATTCAGCAGGAGGTAATGCTAATTTTGGATTTTCCCCATATTGTGCTTGATTAATCATTTCTTGAAGATGTTCAATTCTAACACCTACAGAAAAATTCTTCTTTTTCATCGTAATCCCATTTTGATATAGCAATTCAAAAGTATCTCTAGAACTATGGCCAATTGCTAAAATTAAATGGTTAGTCGTAAGTTCAAAATTTGTATGATTTTCTAAATTTTTTAAGAATACAGAATATATTTTATTATTTTTTGAGGTAAAATTAATAAATTTGGTATTAAAATAAAATTTACCACCTTTTGATATTATGTAATTTCTCATATTTCGGATAATATCAATCAATTTATCTGTTCCAATATGTGGCTTAGATAAATATAAAATTTCTTTAGGAGCACCAAAATTAACAAATTCTTTTAATACTTTTTGGCATAAAGGATTGTGTATTCCAGTAGTTAATTTTCCATCTGAAAATGTACCAGCACCACCTTCACCAAATTGTACATTGGAAAAAGAATTTAATTTTTTATTATGTAAAAAACAATCTACATCATGTTTCCTATCATCAACCATTTTTCCTTGTTCAATGATGATAGGAGATATACCATGTTGGACAAGGGTTAAAGCAGAGAATAATCCAGCAGGACCTGCACCGACAATGATAGGTGAAGGACAAGCTTTAAGAACATCCAAAGAATGAATGGAAATATGATTTTTAATATCTTGTTCTATATCTGGTATTTCTACTTTGGAAATATGAGGATATTTTGTTTCATCTTTTACTTGAATGTCTATGGTGTAATTAAAATATATATCATTTTTCTTTCTAGCATCAATTGATTTTTTAGAGATATTCCACTCTAGCAAATCAGAAGGACGAATATGATATTTGCGAAGAACAAAATCAATTAATTCTTTATCAGACATATTTTCTCTAATTTTTATATTATGAATTCTTAACATGAAAAAGTCTCCTTAATTGGTTAATTATAATGTATTTATTATATAATATGAAAAGGAATTCCGCAATAAAAACATACGGAAAAGAGAAAAACATATTTACAAAAGATTTAGAATGCTATAAAATAATAAAAATACAATTAATGGAGGCCAACTATGAGAAATATGACACAGAGAAAATTTATTATTATGTATAATGTTTTATTGCTAATAGCGATTGAAATATTTATGATACTACTAATTAGTATAAGTGCGGAAAATGCATCATTGACAACAATTATTTTGACAATTTTTTTAACTCCTATTTTAGGAAATATGCTTGTAATGTCAACAGTTAAAAAATATATAGGAAAATTTGCAGAAAATAATTTTAATAAAGTTTTTTTAATTAGCAATGTTGTAGTATATATATTTGCATATCTATTTGCTTTAAAGTTTAATATAGTATTAGTTTCTGTATATACAATAGGTGCTGTTATTGGATATTTAATAAGTGTAAAGATAATAAAAAGAATTAAAAGTAAAAATATAAAAAAATAAAAAGCTATTTGAAAAAGTTAGTACCCATAAGAATATAGAAAATGAAGAGGAAAAAATCGATGGAAGAAGAATGGAAATCAAGAACAGAATTACTAATTGGAAAAGAGAATATACAAAAATTATCAAAAGCAAAAATAATCGTATATGGAATAGGTGGTGTGGGCTCATTTACTGTTGAAGGATTGGTAAGAGCAGGAGTAGAAAATATCATTTTGGTAGATAATGATGTGATTGCACCTAGTAATTTAAATAGACAAATTCATGCAACTATTTCCAATATTGGAAAATTAAAAGTAGATTGCATGAAGGAAAGAATTTTATCAATTAATCCAAAGGTAAATGTAGAAACCTATATACCACAAGATATAGAACATGGAGAAGAAATCTTGATAGATGACTCCATAGATTACGTAGTAGATGCAGTAGATACCATTACAACAAAACTAAAATTAATCCAAAGAGCAAAAGAAAAACAGGTATCTATTATTTCTTGTATGGGGACAGGAAATAAATTAGATCCAACGAAATTTGAAATAACAGATATTTATAAAACATCTGTATGTCCACTCGCAAAAGTCATGAGAAAAGAATTAAAGAAAAGAGGTATACAAAATTTAAAAGTTTTATATTCAAAAGAAGAACCAATCAAACATGAAATGGAATCTAGAACACCTGCTAGTATATCTTTTGTTCCATCTGTTGCAGGGATGATAATAGCTGGAGAAGTAATTAAAGATATTATAAAAAAATAATTTATATTATATGGACATTAGAAATTTGATTTCAAAATGTCCATTTTTTTATTATATAAATCATAAGTTCTAACAATTCTATTATAAGAATACAATTAAACAAAAGTATTCTAAATAGAAGGAGTTAGAATCAATGAAAGGTATATCCATAGAAGAACGTGCAATAGAACTTGCACAGTATATTATAGACTCAAAAGATACAGTAAGAGGTACAGCAAAAAAATTTGGAATTAGTAAAAGTACAGTACACACCGAAGTAACATTCCAGAACGGTAAAAATAAATCACCTATAATCCCAGAAAGTATTGAAATTAAAA
>CALXEX010000028.1 GCA_944387445.1 uncultured Clostridia bacterium
TATACCTTTCTTTTGCTTTTTACTGCAATCTTTTTTTAATTCTTCCAAATTCATTTTTTATCCTCCCATACAAATTAACTATTTTTTAGTCTTTTATATAATGTCTTTTTATAATATTAAATAAACTTGACAATATTAGGCTGCTTAATGAAATAAATAGATATACATTATTTTTTTCATCTGCAAAAATACACAAACAAATAAATATCATTGCTGATATTAATAAAATTACACTTCCTATTGTTAACAATTTACTTATTAATTTTTTATCCATAACAAATTACCTCTCTTTTAATTTATCATAATTTTTTCAACTACAAATTATTTATCTAAACAATAATCTTAAAATCCTACTTTTAGGAAAAATTTTAAATTTCATATTGTTAGTTTTGACTTTTAAGTCATTATATATTAGTTGTACTACATTCTTCGATTTTTATGTTTCCAATAGTAACAGTAACAAGTGCATTTATTCCACTACTTTGCTTACTTAAAAAGTTCCTTTGTATCATCAAATCATCTATGATTTCAAAAGGTTCAAAGTTAATAGCAATTCCATCTATAATACAATCTATTCCATAGTCTACTTTATCTTTATTGTATTCAAAAGTTAATGAATCTAGTTTTTTATCATAATTTATCTCACTTTCAAGTTGATTTTTATAATATTCGAAATTAATTATTTATAAATTTACTATTTATTTTGTTTTCTGTTTTATAAAAGCTAAAAATTAAAATATAAAACCTATAATTATTCCTACTAATAATTCATATCTTTTACTGGATTTTTCTTTAATATATATCCAACTATAAACATTACTAAAGGTATGATTAAATTTAAAATTAATAAGTAATGCATATTTTATCTCCTTTTACTAACTGTTGCCAACATAATAGCATAAAAAGCAAAAATATTCTATACTTATTTTTAAATATAGAATATTTTATAATCTTATTTTGAGAATAATACTTTTTCTGATTTATATTGTTTTATAATATGTGCAAATACCAAACTTATATAAACTATTGTAGATACAGCCATTAATCCAATATTTAATAAATCTATTGTTCCATTGTTTATATCTGTAAATATCAATGTAAAGTTTAAGAATGGTACTATTGAAAGTATTGGTGTTGTTGTTATGCCCATCATAAATGCTATCATACCTGGAAAGAATGATATAAATGTTAATGGTGTTAAAGCACTTTGAGCTTCCTTAAATGTCTTTGATGTACTTGCAATCGCAATACATAAACCACTAATAAAGAATGAATATGCAATTATTACTATTACTGCAAATAATATTGTTAGTGGTGAATACATTACATCTATTCCTTCATAAATACTAAACATATTCTTTGTAACAACTAATGATATTATTGCTAAAACCAAACTAATTATTCCTGTAATAATCGATGATACTGTAACACCTAAAAACTTACCTACAATTATATCTTTGCTTTTAATTGGGAATGTAAGTAGTGTTTCTAACGTTCCTCTTTCTCTTTCACCTGCTGTTGTATCTGTAGCTGGGTATGTTGCTGAAACAGTTATCGCCATCATTATAAATAAGAATGCATAGTTTTTAATGTAATCTGCAAAGTAAGTATCTTGTTCTATCATATTCTCTTCAACTGTTATAATATTTAATACTTCATCTGGATTTATATTGTTTTCTTGTAGATAGCTTTGTTGTAAATATTGCTTATATGTATTAAAATATGTTTCCATTAAACTACTTGCAAATGTACTATTATCTGAACCATCTGTATTTATAACATATTTGTTATCTTGTTTCGTAATATAAAGATCAATTTCTCCTTCATCATATTTCTGTTTTAATTCTTCTTCATTTCCATTTACAAATTCTATATTCATTTCTTCTGCTATACTTTTTTCTATATCTGTCATCTCATAAGCAAATCCTATTTTGTTATATTCACTTACATCTTTACTTACTTGTGATTCAAATAAAGCTGACATTCCAATAACTAAAAGTGGTATAAATATTGGTATTACAAGCATCATTGCTAATGATTTTTTATCTCTAAATAACTCTCGTAATTCTTTTTTTAATATATTCCATAAATTATTCTTCAATCGAAACACCTCCTATCAATGTAAAAAAGGCGTCTCTTAAATTTGTAGTATTCGTGTCCTTTTTTATTTCATCTGGAGTTCCAATTTTTATAATTTTTCCTTTGTTTATCATAATTACTCTATTACATATATTTTCTGCTTCTTCCATATAATGTGTTGAGTAAAGTATTGTCTTTCCTTTATCTCTTTCTTCTTTTATGAAATTTAATATAATTTGACTAGAAATAATGTCAAGTCCAGTCGTTGCCTCATCTAAAATGTAATATTTAGGATTATGTACTAAACATCTTGCTAAATTTACTTTTTGAGTTTGACCTGTTGATAGATTTGCAATTTTGTTATATAAAAATTGTTCCATTCCTAATACTTTTGTGATTTCTTTTATTCTTTTTTCGCTATTTTCCTTATTTACTCCATATATATCACAACACATTTTTAGTAACTCATAAGTTGATAATGTATCATATATCTTTGTATTTCCTGATAAATAAGCAATATTTTGCTTGATTTCAATTTCATTATCTTTATAATTCATTCCATCAAAACTTATTTTTCCTGTTGTTGGTTCTAATATTCCTGCTATCATTCTTAATAGCGTTGTTTTTCCTGCTCCATTTGGACCTAATATTCCTATAATCTCTCCGTCATTTGCTTCAAAGGTGATATCACTGTCTGCATAAAATTCTTCCTTTTCTTTTTTGTTTTTGTTCCTAACAAATTTCTTTGTTATATGCTCTACTGTAATCATCACTTTTCTCCTTCCCTTTATTTTTCGCACAGGCAATATTATGACATATAATTATATAAAAAACAACATATTTGACTAACTATTTTAATACATTAGAATAGACCAGTTGTGAAACTGATCTTTATATTCTGTATTATTTTTACTCTTCCCAAAATTCTGTTAGTAATTTTACTAATTCTTCTGGATTATATTCTTTTTCAAAGATCTTTTCTGTATTATCTCCAAAAGCAATTAAAGAGAATTTTACACTATAATCGTTATTTCTATTTATAATTACTAATGCTATGACTAATATTACTAATATTATGATAAGTACAATCTTAACTCCCTTATTTTTCATTATTTTCAATTTCTCCTTTCCAATTTTCTTGCTTTTATTGTACTGTAAAAATTAGTTGCATACTACCAATTAGACCTTGAACTTTGTCAACTGATGTTAACATTTCTATAATTCTACTTTTATTGTAGCAAATTTTATGATATTTCTCTATAAAATAATACGATATCTTCTGTTTAGTATAGAAAAAAGATTGATCTGTCTTATTTAACAAATCAATCTTTTCCTTCTAAACCCCTTTTTCTATCTCATCTAGATTTACCTGCCTTTTTATTTTACCAGTTGTTGTTTTAATTAATGGTTCCTCTGAGATAATAATTCCCCTGATTGCCTTATATTTTGGCATAACACTATTTACTTCTTTTATTTTTTCAGTTAGTACTCTATAAATGTCTTCTGTACTTTCTACTTTATATGCTTCTTTCATAATATCTTTATCAAATACAATTTTTACATGTATTTTTATATTATCCTTATCATCTGTTTGTTGTTTTCCAAAGATAAAAGATTCTTTTACACCTTCGATTTTATTAACTAATCCTTCCATTTCTTCAGGGTATATATTTTTACCATTTTTTAAAACGATTACGCTCTTTCTTCTTCCACAGATAAATATGTAACCATCTTCATCAATTCTTGCTAAATCTCCTGTATGGAACCATCCATCTTCCATTACGCTTTCTGTTGCCTTTCTATCATTATAATATCCAAGCATAACATTTGGTCCCTTTACAACAAGTTCTCCTACGCCATCCTCGTCTGCTTCATCAATTCTTGCCTGAACATGTGGAATTGGTTTTCCAATAGAACCTACTCTATGATATTTATTTGTTTCGATTCCAATAATTGGAGAAGTTTCTGTTAATCCATAGGCTTGGCATAAATTTAATCCCCAATTTCTAAATGATTCAATGACTTCTTTATCTAACGCTGCGGCTCCAGTTATAAATAACTTAATACATCCTCCATACATATCATGAATTTCTTTGAACACTTCTTTTTTCTCTTGCATAGATTTATCTTTATATTCTTGCATCAATTCTTTTGTTTCTTCTACTTTTCCTTTTTTCTCAAGCATTTTCCATGTATTTTTATACATTAATTCATATATAGCTGGAACAAATGCTGCATAGGTTATTTTATATTCGTTTAAATTTTCTACAATATGTCTAATCCCATCACAAAAAGCTCTTTCTGCCCCTACATATAATGAAACTAACATACCAACTGTACATTCGTATACATGATGTAATGGTAAGAATGATAAGATTCTATCGTTTGAGTCTACATCTACAACAGATGCATAATCCATGACATTTGAAATTAAATTTTTGTGTGAAAGTGCCACTACTTTTGATTTTGATGTTGTTCCTGAGGTAAATAGCATGATACGCATTTCTTCTGGATTAATTTTTGCATCTATATATTCTCTATTTCCACTATCTAATAATTCTTTTCCTTTTTCGATTAATTCTTTTTCAGAATAAATACCTTCATCATGAATATCTGTATCCATAGAAATTAAATGCTTTAATTTATTTTTCTCACTATATTTTATTTTCTTAATCGTTTCTTCATATTTTTTAGAATAAAATATAGCTTCTACTTCTGATCTTTCGATTACTTCTTCTAATTCATTGGCTGGTAATGATTTATCCATTGGAACAACAATTCCTACACCACATACAACTGATAAATAGGCAAGTTCCCATTCATATCTATTTTCTCCAATAACACCAATTCTTTTTCCCTTTAGACCTAAATTAATTAATGCTGTTCCTAAATAATTTATCATATCTCTTATTTCATTATGTGTATAGGTTTTATATTGTCCTTTTCTTATTTTTATTTTATATCCTGGTTTATCTCCATACAATTCTCTTGTCTTATTTAACATATCTTTTAAATCTGTTACTTCTAACACATTTTTTGCCATAACTTTATTTCCTCCGTATGTTTCTTTACTTTTCCATTTTATTTGTACAATTCATTTCATCTTGCCTATAATAGATTAATATAGATAACAAAAAAAGTCAAATGTTATTGTAAATTTTAAGAAAAAAAATCATATATATAATTATAAATAATAAATGAACAACAAAAAAGAGAAAAATTTTCTTTTTTAAAATCTTCCTCTTTTTATTTAAACTCATCTACACATTTATATAATTATTTAATAAAACTATTCGTTAGTAACCACTTCCATAATCTGTTCTTTTGAAATTGGTCCTTGTCTTTGAATATTTATATCACTACTTCTACAATCTATTATTGTACTAGCCTCTCCAAAAAGCACCTCTCCTTCAACCATTCCATCGAGAGTAGGACACATCTTTTCTATTTCTTCTAGGGTCTTACATGCAGTTTTTCCACTTTTATTAGCACTAGTTAAAAATAGTGGACTACCAACTTCTTTAATTAACTCTTCTAAAAATTTAGATGGTACCATCCTTACAGCCAATTCATCAGTTTCTCTCATACCTGCATTATTTATATATGAAAATGCTTCAGGTCTTTTATTTAGCACTAGCGTGATAGGTCCTGGCATAAAAGCTTTAATCAATTTTTCACTTCTTTTGTCCACTATCGCAATACTTTTTATTTGTTCTATATCACTACACACAACAGGAAAAGATTTATTAGAAGGACGGTTTTTAACATTCACTAATTTATCATAAGCTTTACTTGAATTAATTCTTGCACATATACCATATACAGTATCTGTAGGTACACTAATTACACCATCCTCTTTAAGAATGCTTGCAATCGTCTTTATTTCACTTTGCTTATATCTTTTCATTATATACACCTCTATCTATATGTCTGTTGTCATTGTAGAATAATTCTTTCTATTTGTCAAATTTGATTTTATTTTCTTTGGTAAATATTCTATCCTGAAATATTTTTTATGCAACCAATATTTACTTTTATATCATAGTAAAAATATAAATAAAATATACAATGATTAAGATGATTCCTCTTTTTCTATCTAATTCACTTTTTTTATTGGATGTTGTAATTAATTGTAAAAGTATCGTTACAACAATGAGAAGTATTAATGCACTATTAAAATCTGTAGCAAATGTTAAAGGATTAATGACTGCACCAATTCCCACTAATAAACATAAATTTATGATATTAGAACCTGATATATTTCCTAACAATAAGTCTGTTTCATCTTTTTTAGCAGATATAATACCAGTTATAATTTCTGGAAGTGATGTTCCACTAGCTACTATTGTCATTCCAATTAGTCGCTCAGATAATCCCAAGTTATTGGCTATAATTATGGCATTATCAACAACAAAGTCTGCTCCAAACTTTAATCCTAAAATACCTAATATCATATATAGAACAATCATTCCCATGGAATAATTTTCTTTTGATTCTACATCTCTTATTATCTCTTCATCTATTTTTTCATTATGTATCTTTTTTTCTTCATAGATTGAATAAATGATATAGGCTACCATACATAAAAGTAATATAACGCCTTGTCCTCTAGTAATGGTTTGGACGTCTCCGAAGTTTTCCGTGTTTCCTAAAAATAAAAGTAAAAGCATAGCTACTATTCCAATAGGAAGATGCCTTTTTACAATATGTACCATTTATAGAAAAATATACTTACTTTTCTATTAATGGTACATAGCTTCTGGAGATTTATTTATTCATATAGCATCAGAAATATAATGAATGTAGCAAATATTGATAAAAAAATGGTTATTCTTTTTACCAGTTTTATTTGTTTTTCTGTCATATCAACAAATATCTTTTCTGGATTTTCATTTAAAACATATATTTTGACCTTTTCTTTTTCACGATAGTTAAATTTTCCTTCCTTATATGAGATTCCTACATATTTTTTATTATTTAAGTAATATTCAAATTTATAGCATCCATAAGAATCAGTACCTTTACATATTGCTTCTACTTCAGAACACCCTTTTCTAAAAAATCTTCTTTTATCATTCTTTTCTGAAAAAAGTACAAATCCAGGAACAATTGGAAAGAACATAACTATTATATAACGAAAAAAATACCAGTCTATTTTCCAAATATTTAAAGTATACAGTAGTATACATAAACCAACTGTCGTTATTAGATAACCATAAGTAAAGTATTTAATGGATATAATCCCAAATATGGAAAAATCTAGTCCTATAATAAATAATGGATTACCAAATTGAAAATATACTTCTAAGCAAAATAACAATAACGTAATCCCAAAGTATATTCCTAATATAATTGAAATAACTTTTTTCTTCATACAATTCTCCCAACTTACTTTTATTATTACAATAATACCATGAGAAAAAGAATTATTCTATACTCTGGTATAAAAAATAATCCTTTCATTTAGTTTATCATTAAAAAATTTGTTTTTTACGCGACAAATTATTATTTATTAAAGTTCCTCTTTTTAAAATAATTTTATAAATAAACTATTGATTATTTTTCAAGAATTCTTTTAAAGAATTGTCTTTAAATTGTTTTTCTACTCGTTCAGAACATTCTAATAATCCTAACCCATTTTGATTTTTGTATTCTTTATTAGCGCCATTTTCAATTAAAAATCTTACAATTTCTGTTTCTCCAAACCAACCTGCATATATCATTGTTTCATTTAAACATTCTTCTTTATTATCTGTTAAATATTTTATAAGTTCCTTTAAGACTTCAATTCTCTTTTCAGTAATTTTATTATTTCTACCATATATAGTATGAATCATATACTCTTTAATATTATTTAAAGATTCAATATTACTTAAAACAAACTTCAATATTTCGATATAGCCATTATTGCAACTAGGAAAAATGAGTTTATGCCATTCTTCTTGAGTTAATGGTGTTTTATTATTTATTTTTTTGATATGCTCTATTACTTGCTCATCTGTCTGATTTCGATTTCTTTTACCAATATAGATTTGTAAGTTCCTCAAATCTTGTTCTGTCATATAATCCCCTCCCCAATAAATATTATTTGTTATCACTATAATACCATAAGAAAAAGAATTTTTCTACACACTAGTATAAAATAATTCCTTAAATAACTTTTTATTCATATACTATTTTTATTATCTTATATAAAACGAATTTGTTCATTCTCCACTTTCCAGCTTTTCTGTTTTGCTTCTGTGATTTTATCTCCTGGTTCAATTCTTCCAATTAAAAACGGAGAATTATCATCATGCTTCTTTATATTTTCTACTACAAATTGCTTATTGGTATTTGCATAACAATACTTGCATAAATGACCACAAGTATTGTATGCTCCTATATCATTTCCCATTAAACAATTACACTCTTGTCTTAAATTTTTTCTTTTTGGTGGTTGTAATGTATTGTTTATACATATCTAGTTCATCTAAATAGGTAAACATAGGTTCTGGATTTTTCGTACAAAAAGCTAAACAATCTACAACTTCTGGAGATAAATTGTATTTTGTTACTTGATTTGGATTATATGGATTTCTTACTAATACATATCCTTCTCGTATTCTATTCATAAGCCATTTTGCATAAAATGCTGGTATATCTGTTCTACACCCTGTATTGATAATCATAATGATTTCTCCTTTAAATCTGTAATGATCTGATGAATATTTTCATCAAATGAAATGGTTTTATTTTGAATTTCCTGACGAACCACTGGATAATCTTTATTCATTCTAATTAAAGTTGTTTTTAAATGCTGATCTGTCATTTGTTCAAATGGGAATCGTATAATTCCAGGTGTATTAAATCCAACACCTATTTCTAATAATGCCACATTTTTATCTTCTATATTATCTAAAAATTGGTCATATTGTTTCGCTTGTTTATACCAATTTTCATCTTGAATGAAATTTCCATCTTTTCTTAAATTCATTTCCATATTCCCACCACAAACAGGACATTTTGGTACTAAATGACTTGGTATTTTACAATCTTTTGTATGTTTTAACCATTCTTCTACCATTTCTTGATTATCATACAATTTGTTGTGACAAGCGTTTTCACATTGTAAAAAGCGATAATCTCCTTGAACAGCAAATATTTTTTCTTTATCAAATCCTGCTGTTTCAAATTGTCCATCTACATTAGTTGTAATGACAAAATACTCTTTATCTTTTACAAATTCTAATAATTCTTGATATAATTTTAAGGGTTCTCTAAATCTATTTAATTTTATTAACCTTGCCCAAAATGCCCATTTTTCTTCTTGTGAAGAAAATGGATAAAATGATGCTATATATAAATCTTTAAAATGGTATTTTTCAATAAATTCTTTATAGTCTTTTTGAAAACTTTCTCCACTATATTCTAATCCACCAGCTGTTGAAAGTCCAGCACCTGCTCCAATTAATATATAATCAGCATTTTTAATTACTTGTTTGGCATTTTGTAATCGAACATTATATTCTTCCAATTTTGTTCCTCTTTTCTTTTTATTATATATTCCTTTAAAGTAGGCACTTTTAAGTGGTATAGTTTCCTCTAAGTAACTTTTGTGTATTTTGCTGGCTTTATAAGTTTTAAAAAATTCAAATTTTTTATTGCACATTACATCTTTTTCGAATATTATATCCTCTTTTATACTTTTGTTGATTTTGTAAGACTATATTATTTACTTTTTCATGTTTTTTTGTTATGCTATAATAAAATCTAAAAATTTCTTAGGAGGTGTTCTTGGATGACAAAAAAAGATTTACCTGCTTGTCCTGTAGAAATTACCATGGGATTGATTGGTGAAAAATGGAAAGTTTTAATTATTAGAGATTTATTAACTGGAACGAAACGATTTGGAGAATTAAGAAAATCTGTTACTGGTATTACACAAAAGGTATTGACTAACAATTTAAGACAAATGGAAGCTTCTGGTCTTGTGAAAAGAAAAGTATATGCTGAAGTTCCTCCAAGAGTAGAATATTCTCTTACTGAAACAGGACTTAGCTTAAAACCTATTTTAGATTCTATGGTTAAATGGGGAAATGAATATCGTGAAAAGCAAAAATAGCTAGTTATTTTTGCTTTTATTATCTTAGACATCAAAGTTTTATGGTACCAGACTGCAATCTTTGATTGCTAGGTCTGGTAAGGTTCTTATTAAAAAAATTTTCAGTATCGATGAAATTCTCCATACAATACTGAAAATCCTTTGTTCATTTGAACCTCTTATGAAACATTTTATTTCTTCTTAAATACCAGAATGGCCACCGTAGTTTTGTACGGGTTGTTGTGTTCACATTGATGGTAAACATCAATAAGTTCAAACCCGTCTTTATTCTGGTCTTTTGTTATTATTTCTATTTTGTCTGCGCAACTTTCAAAATCTTTTCCTGATACATATTTTATTCTTTGCTTCATAAGATTTCATCCTCCTTTTTGATATTTCGAGGTTCAAATTTAACATATGAAGATATTATACTATTTTTCATGATAAAATACAATTCTATCAATTCCTGCAAAATCTGAATTTTCATATACTTATTTCATGTCATTATTTTTGATTTAATAATTTTGTTTTTAAATCATATAATTTTTTAGATAAATCCACATAATATTTTTGAGGATTTTCTAGTCTTTTTATTTCTTCCCATATTGTTCCTAATTGTTCTTTTGTATACTCTACAATTTCTTTTATCGTTGGTTGTTCATATACTAGTTTTCCATTTTCAAATATTTTTTCTTGCAATTCTTTTACATAATAATTATGTAATTTCTTTCTTTTCCAAGTATTGTATTGGTCAAATATTTCGTATTCTCCTTCTGGTTCTTTTTCCTTTTTTAACATGATAACATCTGCTAATGCATAGTTAGTATCTTTAGAATAAAAACGATATACTTTTTTAAAACTTGGATTTGTGATTTTTTCTACATTTTCACTAATCTTTATTTTTGGTATAATTTTTCCATCTTTTTCTATTGCAGATAATTTATATACACCACCAAATATAGCATCACTTTTTGCTGTAATTAAATTCTCACCTACACCAAATAAATCGATTTTCGCATCTTGTTCTATTAAAGAACTAATTAAATTTTCATCTAACGCATTGGTTGCACATATTTTACAATCTGGATACCCTGCTTCATCTAAGATTACTCTTACCTTTTTAGATAAATATGCTAAATCTCCACTATCTAATCTAACCGCAACTGGTCTAATCCCTTGTGGTTTTAAGACTTCATCAAATACTTTTATCGCATTTGGTAATCCACTTTGTAATGTATGATAGGTATCAATTAAATAGGTACCATTGTTAGGATATAGTTCTGCATATGCTTTAAAAGCTTCATATTCATTATCAAAACTTTGTATCCAACTATGTGCCATTGTTCCACTTGCTGGAACATGGAATTTTTCACTAGCTGCTGTACAAGAAGTTCCTACTGCTCCTCCTATAATCGCTGCTCTTGCTCCATAAATGGCTGCAGATACTCCATGAGCTCTTCTTGCTCCAAATTCCATTACTGGTCTTCCTTGTGCTGCTCTCACAATTCTTGCTGTCTTTGTTGCAATTAAACTTTGATGATTAATAATTAGTAATAACATTGTTTCTAACAATTGTGCTTCACTAATTGGTGCTCTTACTGTAATTAATGGCTCATTTGGAAATACCACAGTTCCTTCTGGTATTGCCCAAATATCTCCTGTAAATTTAAAATTTTTTAAATAATTTAAATATTCTTCTGAAAACATATTTTGCTTTCTTAAATACTCTATATCTTCTTCATCAAATTTTAAATTTTGTATAAATTCTATAATTTGTTCCAATCCTGCTACAATGGCATATCCTCCACCATCTGGAACCTTTCTAAAAAATACATCAAAATAGGCAATATCATTCTTATTTTTTGAAAAATATCCATTTGACATTGTAAATTCATAAAAATCTGCTACTAATTCTAATTTTTCTTGATTCATAATTTTCTCTTCCTTTCATTTACTACTATTTTATCTTTTTTCTATTCATAGTCAATATATTGATTTAATTTTTCTAATAAATTTGTTGTATCTTCTTTTCCTAAATCATACATTTCTTGCATTCTATGCTCATTTTTTTCAATTCTTTTTATCTTTACCAATTTAGATGGTCTTATAACAAAAATCTTTCCTTCTTTTTCTAACTCAGATACCTTATCAAGTTCTTCATTATACATAGGATCTAATTCATTTACAATCTTATTAAAACAAAATTCTTCATTCATGATATTTCCTGTTGTTAGAAGTGAATACATGCCCATATAATTTTTGTTTTTAGCATATTTTTTATTATATCTTAATATTCTTCCTTTTTGGTTTGATTTATAATTAATGCCAAATAAAGCACCTGCTGAAACGCCAATGATTCCGTCTATATGTATGCCTTTTTCCATAAAGATGTCTAATACCCCTGCTGTATATAGTCCTCTCATTCCTCCCCCTTCGAGTACTAATCCTATTTTCGTTTACTATCACCTGCAATTTTAATGAATCGTTTCTTTCCTAAAACTTTTCTATTACTTTTTTTAAATCTATATTATCATACTACAAAAAAGAAAATTATTCTATACATAGCTGTAATAAAATAATTTTCTTTTTTATTGTTAACACCAGTGCTACAGCACCGGAGTTTTTGAGGAATTTTTAAAATATTTGTTTATGAACCAAATTGATGTAATGGCAACTATACAAATATCTGAGTTTCTATACTCATATTTTGAACTCCATTTTTCAAACTCCTTCTGATTCATAAGCTTATTTCCATATTCTACCCAACCTTCTCTATAGGTTGGATCATCTCCTTTTGAAAAATATAAATGTTCAGTAAAGAATTCCTTTAGTAAGTTTATATCATCTTTACCAAACGCCCAGCTCGAAAATGAATCCACATATTTCACATATTTTCTAGCCAGTGTTAATGTGATTTTTTCTTCTTTGTCAAACACTATATATAATGTTGACAATGCATCTATGAGTTGTTTTTTAAATCTTTTTACCTCTTCTTCTCCCTCTATATGAGAGTTCAAGTATTTATTCCATTCTCTCATATTTTTATTGAAATGGTTAATTATACTAGCTCCATACTTTTCAACAAAAGCTTCTACTCTACTTATATAAAGCTTTTGTTTCTGAGTTAACGGATATCTCACTCTCGATGTGGTTGATGAAGTATTTCTCCAATACTCAGCAATTACCCTGTTTAGGTAAGAAACCTGTATTCCCCTTTCTTTGGATTTCTTAACAAGCTCAGTGATAAGCGTTTTCAGTTCCTCATCTTTCATAATATTTACTGGTGCTTCTTTTTTCTTCATGTTCCTTTCCTCCATATTATTATACTAAAAATTTTAAGCAAATCTAATTATACCACAATTTAATGTTTTCATCAAATTATTAAAATGGCCTAAACAGAAACATCCCCAAAAGGACAAAATGTCGCATTGACAAACGAACTCAATGCGACATTCTACTTTATTCATCAATTGTTGATATTCCAAGTGTTATTTCTTCTAGTACATCCAATACTGCTCTTACAGTATCTAATGCAGTGAACATTGGTACATTATTTTCTGTTGCACATCTTCTAATATATGTTCCATCTGTTTCTTGATCTATAGAGTCTATATTTCTTGTGTTGATGACATAACTTACATATCCTTTTCTTAAAGATTCTAGGATTTCTTCACTACCTTCGCTAAGTTTCTTTTTCACTCTTGTTCTAATTCCATGTTCTTTTAAGAATTTAGCGGTTCCTTTCGTTGCTTCTATGTTAAATCCTAAGTTATAGAATCTTCTGATTAATGGTAAAGCTTCTTCTTTGTCTTTATCTGCAATTGTTACAAAAATCGTTCCATAATTTGCAAGTTTCATTCCTGTAGATTGCAATGCTTTATATAATGCTCTTGTTAATTTTTTATCATATCCGATGGCTTCTCCTGTTGATTTCATTTCAGGAGAAAGTGTTGCATCTAATCCTGATAATTTTGAGAATGAGAATGCTGGTGCTTTTACATACCATTTTTCTTTCTCTTTTGGATACACTTGCGTGATTCCTTGTTCTTTTAAAGATTTTCCAAGCATAGCTAATGTTCCAATATCTGCTAAAGAGTAACCTGTTGATTTTGAAATAAATGGTACTGTTCTAGATGACCTTGGATTTACTTCTATTACATAAACATCTTCATTTTTATCCACGATAAATTGAATATTATATAATCCAACAATGCCAATTCCTAATCCTAATTTTACGGTATAATCTATAATCGTATCTTTTGCTTTTTGGCTAACACTAAAGGTTGGATATACACTGATACTATCTCCTGAGTGAATTCCTGTTTTTTCAACATGTTCCATAATTCCAGGTATAAAGACATCTTTTCCATCACAGACAGCATCTACTTCTAATTCTTTTCCTGTTATATATTTATCTACTAATACAGGTTGTTCTGTATTAATTTCAACAGCTGTTTTTAAATATTTTTCTAATGCTTTTTGATTAGAAACAATTTGCATTGCTCTTCCACCTAATACATAGCTTGGTCTTACTAGTACTGGATATCCAATTTCTTTTGCAACCTTAATTCCATCTTCTATATTAGTTACAGCTTCTCCTCTTGGTTGTAATAGTTTTAAATCTTTCATAACTCTTTCAAAGGCATCTCTATTTTCTGCTTTTTCAATGGCATTTACATCTGCACCAATGATTTTAACGCCTAGCTTTGAAAGTGGTCCTGCAAGGTTAATCGCTGTTTGTCCACCTAAGGCTGCAACAACGCCTTCTGGTTTTTCTAATTCTACAATATTCATAACATCTTCTACTGTTAATGGTTCAAAATATAGCTTGTCACTGGTTGTATAATCTGTTGAAACAGTTTCTGGATTGTTATTTATAATGATTGCTTCATACCCTGCCTCTTTAATTGTTTTTACTGCATGTACTGTAGAATAGTCAAATTCTACACCTTGTCCAATTCTAATTGGTCCTGCACCTAATACAATGATCTTTTTCTTATCACTTACAATTGATTCATTTTCTTCTTCATATGTTGAGTAGAAATATGGTACATAACTTTCAAACTCACTACTACAAGTATCTATCATTTTATATACTGGATATATATTATTTTTCTTTCTTAATTCATAAATATCTGCTTCTTTTTTCTTCCAAACTTTAGCAATATATTTATCACTAAAGCCCATTTTCTTAACACCCTTTAATGTATCAATATCTCCTACATTTTTCTTTAATACTTTTTCCATTTCTACAATATTTTTTATTTTCTCTAGGAAAAACATATCAATTTTGGTTGTATCATAAATTAATCCTAAATCAACATCTCTTCTCATTAATTCTGCAATGGCATAAATTCTATCATCTGTTCCATCTTTTATATATGTCATCATCTCTTCTGTTTCCATATTATCAAATTTCTTATGATGAATATGACATACACCTGTTTCTAGTGATCTTATTGCTTTTAATAAACTTTCTTCGAAAGTTCTTCCAACACTCATCACTTCTCCTGTTGCCTTCATTTGTGTACTTAGTTTATTTGAAGCAAGTGTAAATTTGTCAAATGGAAATCTTGGTATTTTACAAACAATATAGTCTAATGCTGGTTCAAAACTTGCTGGGGTATTTGCTAATGGAATTTCTTCTAGTCTCATACCTACTGCAATTTTAGCTGAAACTCTGGCAATTGGATATCCACTTGCCTTTGAAGCTAGTGCTGATGAACGAGATACCCTTGGGTTTACTTCTATTACATAGTAGTTAAATGAATGTGGATCTAAAGCAAATTGAACATTACATCCACCTTCTATTTTTAAGGCTCTTATAATTTTTAGGGCACTATCTCTTAATAGTTGATATTCTTTATTGGTTAATGTTTGACTTGGTGCAACAACAATAGAATCTCCTGTATGGATACCTACTGGGTCTAAGTTTTCCATGTTACAAATAGTTATTGCAGTATCATTATGGTCTCTCATTACCTCATATTCAATTTCTTTGTATCCTTTAATACTTTTTTCTACTAATACTTGATTTACTGGAGAAAGTTTTAAGGCATGTTTTATTAAATCTTTCAATTCTTCTTCATTATCTGCAAATCCTCCGCCAGTTCCTCCTAAAGTAAAGGCAGGTCTTAAAACAACTGGATATCCAATCTTTTTAGCAGCTTCGATTCCTTCTTCTTCAGATTCTGCAATAATAGATTCTAATACAGGTTCTCCTAATTCTTGGCATAATTCTTTAAATTTTTCTCTATCTTCTGCTCTTTCAATACTTTCGCTACTTGTTCCTAATAACTCTACTTGGCATTCTTGTAAAACACCTTTTCTATATAGTTGCATTGCTATATTTAATCCAGTTTGTCCACCAATTCCTGGTAGAATAGCATCTGGTCTTTCATATCTGATAATTTTAGCAACATATTCTAATGTTAATGGCTCCATATATACTTTATCTGCAATCGCTGTATCTGTCATAATGGTTGCTGGGTTGGAGTTTACTAATATAACTTTATATCCTTCTTCTTTTAGTGCTAAACAAGCTTGTGTTCCAGCATAGTCAAACTCTGCTGCTTGTCCAATCACAATTGGTCCAGAACCAATTACTAGTACGGTTTTTATATCTTTTCTTTTTGGCATTTTATTCATTCCTTTCTATTATACAAATTAAGTTTTATGACAATTAAAACAAACTTTTTCCTATTAATTCGAAAAAGAATTAGTATATTGCTAGGCGAACGAGATTTGAATTTATGAGGCGTACGATTTGTACGTTGATTAAATTCAAATCGAAGTTTAACGACGCAAGATGTGATTATTGTATAGAAAAAATCTTCTTCTATCTTGACTCTATCTGGATTTTTTCGTATACAAAAAGGTTAAGTTTCCTATATTTGTGAAGTACTGCAAAGCAGTCTTCACATCTGTGCGTCGAAATCTTTGATTTCGCTAACGCACACTTTTCTTATCTTTCGAATTCCCCCATGATTTTAATAAACTTATCAAACAAATACCCACTATCTTGTGGTCCTGGTGCACTTTCTGGGTGATATTGCACACTAAACACTTTATCTTTTTTACACTCTACCCCTTCGATTGTATTATCTAAAATATTTTTATGTGTTGGTACTAAATCTGTTTTTTCTAAAGATTTTTCATCTACTGCATAACTATGATTTTGACTTGTAATTTCAATCTTATCTGTTTCTAGATTTAATACCGGATGGTTTCCACCTCTATGTCCAAATTTTAATTTATATGTTTTAGCACCATATGCTAAACTAATCATTTGATGTCCTAAACAAATTCCGAAAATTGGATATTTTCCCCTTAATTCTTTTACAAGCTTGATAACTTCTTTTACATCTTCTGGATTCCCTGGTCCATTTGATAAAAAGACCCCATCTGGTTTTAGGCTTTCGATTTCTTTTGCTGTTGTGTTATATGGCACAATCGTTACATTACAACCTCTTTTATTTAAACTTCTAATAATATTTAACTTAATTCCACAATCTACTGCTACTACATTGTATTTGTAATTTGCTGTTCTAGAATACCATTTCTTTTTGCAACTTACTTTTGATACAGCATCTTTTGGAGTATCATATGCATTTAATTTTTTTAACGCATCTTCTTTACTAGTTGTTATATCTGTAATGATAACTTTTCTACTTCCTTTATTTCTGATACTTCTTGTTAGTTTTCTAGTATCAACACCTGAAATTCCTGGTATATCATTTTCTTCTAAATATTCTGATAATGTTTTTGTGTAACGGAAATTACTTGGTAAATCATTATATTCTCTGACTACCATTCCACCAATGGTTGGTTGTTTGGTTTCATAATCTTCATCAGTAATTCCATAGTTTCCGATTAATGGATATGTCATTACTACCATTTGATAGGTATATGATGGGTCTGAAACAATTTCTTGATATCCAACCATTGAAGTATTAAAAACAATTTCACAAATTGCCTCTTTATCAGCTCCAAATCCATATCCTAAATATTCTTCTCCATCTTCTAGTACAATTTTTTTGTTGAATTCTTTCATATTAACCTCCATTCATATATGTTAAATTTGTATATTTTATAAATGCTTGATATTTTAGTCATTCAGAAAATGTAAATTTTCTAAAATGCAAAAAAAAATAAGGAACAAAACTCCTTACTTAAAATGGAAATGAAAATAAAGCAACTATTAAGAAAACAGCTGAAATGTTTATGCAATTAGTTTTTTTCAAATAGTTTTTCATTTTCTTACTCCTTTTTATATTTTATATCTTTATTATTATAGCAGAAACTATATACAGATTGCAACATTTTTTAGAAAATAACAGAAAAATGATAGGAATAAAAAATAATATATGATATAATTTTCATATAAAATGTTTTATGCAAAGGAGAAAAAATGGAAAATACAGAAAATACTATGGAATTTAAAAATGATGGTTTACCTTCTGAAATCACAAATGAGCAACTAACCCAAATGACAGATGAACAAATCGAAAAAATGGCAACGATTTATTCTGAAGGAAATGATGGTTTAAAAAGCTTATTGATCTATTGTGCCAAGAATGGAATTTCTACATTCGCTTCTTGTGGAGGACATCCTGATAATCCAAAAGACAATGATCCTTATATAGGCTTTAATTTAAATACAGATAGTAAAAATCTTTTATCAAAAATATTTACTAGAGAAGTAAGTGGACACATGCGATTTCTTTTTCATAAATTTAAAGGACATGGTAAATTAAGCATTCATATGGACAAACACAAAGCTACTTCCGACTTTCTTCAAATTCAACATGATTTCGAAGCTTCTAAGGATATTTCTGAACCTGAAAATGATTTGTTTGATAAATTATTTTATTTATCTTCTAAAGCTTCAGATAATTTCTTATTTTTAATATGCGGTGATACCTATGTTTCTCAAAATAATGAATCACCTTTAACTATACAGATTCGTAATGATATTGAGTATCATTATCCTATATTTCCTACATCAGATTCTCATTCTGTAGTAAATACGTTAATAGATCATTTAATTTATAAAGCAGATAATGATCAAGACATAGAAGGTTATTTAAAGCTGTATAATATAAAGGAATCTTGTAAGCATGTTCCTCACATGGGATTAAATCTTTTAGATGCAGTTATGCAAAAAATGAAAAATCTTGGAAGAACCAAAGAAGATGAAAGGAGTCAACCATGGACAAAATAATATGTAGTGAGATGAATTGTATATTAAATCAGTTAGATACAAATGATTTGCTTAAAATTCCAGCTGAATTAATAAACTATTTCAAAGAAAATGCAGATAAACAATGTGATTATAAAATTGATTTTACACTTCCTTTAAAAAATCAAAACTTAAATCCAGAAACGATAAATTATTTATGTGCTATAAACTATCTGTATTTATCTGATAAAAGCGAACAAGAAGAATTACGTGATATATATGAAGAAAATGACAGGAGAATTGCTGAAAAAACAGACATTTATAAGGTATTTCAAAAAAAGAAAGAAAAAAACGCTGAAAAATATCATTCTTCAACTAGCAATAATTCTTTAATTGTTTATGAAAAACATTCATTGATAAAAAACATCATTCATAAAATAAAAGTCTTTTTTTATAAAAAATAAAGTTACAGTAAAAAATGATTTTACATAATTATAAAATCATTTTCTTTTTTTATTATGTAGTACTTTGGAATCTAACTTGATATGCTCCTTTCAAGTATACAGACCATTCTACTTTCATTTTTTGCTTTGACATTTTATGTTGATAATTGTATAATAGATTTATGCAACTGCACATTAAACTCGATATAGGGTTTATCCACGAATTGTGGAGACCCCAGAAGGAGGCAAAAATGATTGAAGAAATTCAAGAAACAATTGCAGGATTTACTGACATTCCTGCAGAAATCGATGCCATTCGAAGTAATCAAATTAAGATTATATTTGATGGTATAGTCCCTGATGAAGAGACTACAGAAAAAATTGGGACAGCTTTGTCTCAATTCGGAGAAGTCAAGCCATTACATTGCCGTGAATACGACATTGTATGCTGGAGTATCCTTCGGTAAAAATAAAAGCCTCCTTGCGGGGCTTTTATTTTATATTATTTTTCGTCTTCTCCATAAATTTTATCCACTATTGGAAATGCTTTCCAAGCCAAAGGCCAACCACAATAAAATGCTAATTGCATAATGACTTCTACTATCTCTGTTTTGGTAATTCCATGTGCTTTCCCCATGGCAATATGAGATTCAAATGGTCCATCTACAATTCCTTTTCCAAATAACCCTGCAATCGTTATCATACTTCTGTCTCTTGGATTTAATTTATCCTCTCTTGACCAGATTTCTCCAAATAATACATCATCATTTAATTCTGCAAATTTTGGAGCTAATTTTCCTAAATTATCTCTCCCTGCTGTTTGTTTTTCCATAATACATTCCTCCTTGAGCAATTTATACTCTATTAAAATTAATAATTCCCTTTATATATTTACCTATATTTTATCACTTATACTTTTATCTTACAATAAGAATATACTTCTTTTCAATCTATCTATATTCTTCTTTATCATCTTCCCAAGAATTTGGTTCATAAACAGTTCCTACAAACCAGATTTCGTTAGTTTTCTTATCTCTAATGAAATACAAAAATGGTTTATCTATTCTAATTTTTTCTGGCTTATTATCATCCATCATCGCTACTGCCTCATATGTAAGCATTACGGTAACAGCTGCTGCTTTTATACCTCTTTCTGTAAAATCAATCTTTGCTTTATGTAAGGCGTCATAAACATAAAGACCTGTATCTGCATCTGTCATATTTGAAAAATCCGCTAAATTTTCATCAAAAGCATCTGTAATACCTAAATCTATTAAGTCATTTTTTAATTGTAAATCATATTCAAATGAAAATTTTGGTATGGAAATCTCAACACCATTTTTCGTTTCTGATGCTAAAGTGACATTTTCTATTATATGATTGTATTCATCCATCGTAAATGTATCAATATATTCAGATAAATTATCCTCTGGCATAATTGCAACAAATTGTAATTGTGTATCATCATATTGTTTTAAATCCATCGTTAAAGCTGTAATCTCTTTATCTTTATAATATGCTACATCTTCATCATCGGCTTCTTTATGCATCATTGTTGCTGTCATTGTATTGTTATCATTTAAATAAAAATCCTGTCCATTGGTATCGCTTACATCAAAAGAATTCTCCCATTCCATATCAATTGCTAATGCATTAATCAGAAGCATTTTAGAACTTGGATTTTGGACCATATTATCACTTAGCATATTTTTGATAATTCCTAAAGTTTTATTTTCTATCCAATTGTTTATATTTGTGGCATTTCTGAATGCATCATAATTGATTTCTGCATTATATTTTTCAGTTAATTTATTTTTATAATCTTGTTTTACATATTCAGCATAAGTATCTCTAATATACACACTATTTGCTAAAGATAATACTTCATCAATCGTATTATATTTTGTTAAACTTAAATTTTTTATTACATTTTCTATTTGTGTTTTTGTATTTCCATTTGCGCCTTCATTTAACATATTTAAGGCATATTTTATAGATAATGGACTATACACCATGTTTTGTTCTTTATTTTCTAATTTTAAGAATTCTATTGAAAAATCAGCTTCTTCTGTTTGGCTTGATTGATTTCCTGTTATTGTAGGATTTATTTGTTTATTTTTGTAAATCGCTATTGCAAAAATTGCTACTATTATAATTGCTAACACAATCACTAATATAACAGCTGTTCTAAATTTAATTTTTAATTCTTTTTTCTCTTCCATAATTTCCCCCTTTTCATTTTACTTTTTATCTTAATTTAAAATCTGTATTTATATTTCTGTCTATCAAATTATCTGCAATATCCATTTATGCTGGTTTATTAATATAAATAATTTTATCCTTTACTTCCCCTCTTCTCCCAAACACTTCTTACTAATTTTAAAGATAATGTAGATAATGCGAAACCGATAACAGGAACTAATGAACTTAATGCTACATTTGTAAATTTATTTATCATATTTGAATAAATGATTACTACTATATATGTTAATATACAAATACAAATTTTTCTTGTCCAACTTGTTTCCCATTTTTTGTCTAATTCTACTCTTTTGTTTCTTTCTTTAATTTTTATAATTTCTTTTTCTAATTCTTCATTACTCATTTTTCTTTCTCCTTCTATTTTCATTTTTTTAAATTATATCAATAAGTTTTGTTTTTTACAATATGGGTAAAAATACTTTCTATTCATTATTTCAATTAAAATTTTATAATTTTATGTTTTTTAATTTGAGCATTTTGTCGGCGCCGACAAAATGTTTAAATTCCTCTATTTTCAATTGTTTCTACTATTATTATATATCACCGTACCTTAATAAAAATTTGTTCTTTTACAAAAAAATACTTCACTTTTGTGAAGTATAAACTGGTACGAACAACGTAGATATCTACAACTTTTTTCATACCTTTAATGATTGATATAAATATCAATCAAGCTATATATAGGTTACCAGATTATTTAATAAAAATCTTATGGTGGAACAAACTTTTTGCAAAAATTTGTTTTTTGTATTGTTTTATTGTAAATTGTATGCTATACTAACTGACATAGGAAATGAACATAGTAGTAGA
>CALXEX010000029.1 GCA_944387445.1 uncultured Clostridia bacterium
CCCTTGGTCAAGCGGTTAAGACGCCACCCTCTCAAGGTGGAATCATGGGTTCGATTCCCGTAGGGGTCACCAAATATTAAAAGGGAGTAGCTTTAAATTACTAATCAACAGTCGCGATATTTATATCTGGTTAGTAAACTTTTTATAAAGTAAGCAAGACTTTTAAAAGGATAAAATCTTTTTAAGGGTCTTTTTTTGTTGAATAGGAAACATTATTTTTTCTATTCAATAAAAATAGTCATATACAAATTCTCCTATGATAGCAAAAAAGATTTTTTTCCTAATATAAAGGAAACGGAGGTAGCGACATGTAAGGATAAATAAAAAATAGTTCATTTTTATGGAAAAAATCAAACCAAAATATTGATATATTTTCATGGTTTGGATAAAATAAAAGTGAAAAATATGTGAGAAGATGAAAAAGATTGAATATTCAAAATTTTTCAATCAAATGGAAATTTAGGAAAGGAAATGTGAAAATATGGAAGTAAAAAACTGGTTTAGCAAAGAAATAAAGGATGTTGAAAAAGAATTAGAAACAAATCAAGAAACAGGTTTATCACAGGAAGAAGTGGCAAAAAGAAGAGAAAAATATGGGTTAAATCAATTAAAAGAAAAAAAGAAAAAATCTTTATTCATGAGATTTGTAGATCAATTTAAAGATTTTTCTATCATCATTCTAATTATTGCTGCGATTGTATCAGGAGTTGTAGGAGTAGCAGAAGGAGAAGGAATTACAGATACCATTATTATTTTAATTGTTGTTATTTTAAATGCAGTAATTGGCGTTACCCAAGAATCAAAAGCAGAAAAATCATTAGAAGCATTGCAAAAATTAACAGACCATGCTTCTAAAGTTGTAAGAGATGGAAATGTTACTGTTGTACCAGCAAAAGAATTGGTACCAGGAGATATTGTGGTATTAGATACAGGAGATTATATCCCAGCAGATCTAAGAATTGTAGAAGCAGTTAACTTAAAAACACAAGAATCTTCATTAACAGGAGAATCTGTACCAGTTGATAAAACAACAGAAAAAATTGAAGGAGAAGATGTAGGAATTGGTGATAGAACCAATATGCTATTCTCATCTAGTTTAGTAACTTATGGTAGAGGAAAAGGAATTGTTGTAGAAACAGGAATGACAACAGAAGTGGGAAAAATTGCAGAAATGATTAATGAATCAGAAGAACAAATTACACCTTTACAACAAAAATTGAACAAATTAGGAAAAACATTAGGAATTGCAGCAATTGTGATTTGTATTGTTATCTTTATCATAGGATTATTCCAACAAAAAGAACCAATTCATATGTTTATGACAGCTGTATCATTGGCAGTAGCAGCTATTCCAGAAGGATTAGTAGCTGTATCAACCATTGTATTAGCAATTGGTGTACAAAAAATGGTTAAGAGAAATGCAATTGTTAAGAGATTACCAGCAGTTGAAACATTGGGAAGTGCAACGGTTATCTGTTCAGATAAAACAGGAACTTTGACACAAAACAAAATGACAGTAGAAAAAGTATTCTTAAATGGAGAAATCAAAGATTTAGAAGAAATTGATAGTAAAAATGTATCAGATGATATGACGACATTGGTATATGCCAATATGTTATGTAATGATACCAAAATTGCAAAAGATGGAACTTTAACAGGAGATCCAACAGAAACCGCATTAGTAGATATGGCATTCACATTAAATTTTGACCCATCTATTTATGATAGAATGATACGTATTGCAGAAGTACCATTTGATTCAGACAGAAAATTAATGACAACCGTTAATAAAGTAAATCAAAGCTATATTGCGTATACCAAAGGTGCTGTAGATGAATTACTAAAAATTTGTAAAGGATATGTATATAATAACGAAATAAAAGAAGATTTAGATAATTATGTAGTAACCATTAAACAAAAAAATGAAGAAATGGCAAAAGAAGCTTTAAGAGTGTTAGCATGTGCATACAAAGAATTTGACCATGAACCAACTGAAAAAGAATTAGAAAATATAGAAAGTGATTTAATCTTTGTGGGAATGGTTGGAATGATAGACCCACCAAGAGAAGAAGCTAAAAAAGCTGTAGAAAAATGTAAGACAGCAGGAATCAAAACTGTAATGATTACAGGTGACCACAAAATTACAGCAACAGCAATTGCTAAAAAACTAGGTATATTAGAAAATGAAGATGAAGCAATTACTGGTGCAGAGTTAGAAAAAATGTCTGATGAGGACCTACAAAAAAATGTAAGACATTACTCTGTGTATGCGAGAGTATCTCCAGAGCATAAAGTAAGAATTGTAAAAGCATGGCAAAAAAATGGCGAAATCGTAGCCATGACAGGTGATGGTGTAAACGATAGTCCTGCATTAAAAACATCAGATATTGGTTGTGCAATGGGAATTGTTGGAACAGATGTTGCCAAAGAAGCAGCAGATGTTATTCTAACAGATGATAACTTTGCAACCATTGTATCAGCAGTAGAAGAAGGAAGAAGAATTTATGATAATATATTAAAAGTTATTCAATTCTTATTATCAAGTAACATAGGAGAAGTGGTTGTATTATTCTTAGCAACACTATTAACACCATTATTTGCACAATGGTTTGGAATTACAGATATAACACACTTAGAAATCTTATTACCAATCCATATTTTGTGGATAAACTTAGTAACAGACTCTCTACCAGCATTAGCTCTAGCATTTGACCCAGCAAATGCAGATATCATGAATAGAAAACCAAATAAGCCAGGAAAAGGTGTATTCACAAAAGGAATGACATGGAGAGTTATATATCAAGGTGTTATGATAGGATTATTAACACTTGGAGCTTTTATGATAGGACTTGCAACAACGACAGAACCAATTGATGGATTAACATTAGACGAATCAAAAATAGAAGTAGGTCAAACCATGGCATTTGTAACATTAGCCTTTTCAGAATTAGTACATGTATTTAATGTAAGAAATAACAAAAAATCTATCTTTAAAACAAAAGTATTTAATAATAGTAAATTAGTATGGGCAATACTTGGTTCAGCATTATTAATGGGAATCATCCTAGCAATACCAGCTTTAAGAGAAATATTTAGTATACCAGTATTACCAACACAAAATATCTTAGAATTAATTGGTTTAGTCATTTCACCATTAATTATTGTAGAATTGTTTAAATTGTTTAAGATTAATAGTTTTAAGGATGAATAAAAGGAAAAAGCAACTTTCACACGAAAGTTGCTTTTTAGCAATTTGTCAGAAATTTATTAGATATTGTCGTATTCTTCCCAACAATCGTACAAAATTATTGACAAAATCTAAAATAAAAGAATTCTATGGATCCTTAATAAAAAATTAATAAATCCTCTATTTATTATTAATAAAAATATGGTATAGTATATATGCTAGAAGATAAAGGAGGAAAAAATTATGTACAATATATTAGTAGTAGATGATGATAAAGAAATCGTAAATGCCATAGAAATTTACTTGTCACAAGAAGGGTATAACATTATAAAAGCTTATGATGGAGAAGAGGCATTAGAAAAATTAAAAGAAAATGAAATTCATTTAATCATTTTAGATATCATGATGCCCAATAAAGATGGAATTGAAACATTGCAAGAAATAAGAAAAGATAAAACGATTCCAGTTATTATGCTTTCTGCAAAATCAGAAGACTATGATAAGATTTCAGGATTAAATACAGGAGCAGATGATTATGTCACAAAACCATTTAATCCACTAGAATTAATTGCAAGAGTAAAATCAAATATCAGAAGATATGTGGATTTTAATCATGCAAATGATACAAACAGAAAAAAAGAAAATCAAAAAGAAAAGATATTAAAAACAGGTACTTTAGAAATGCATGATGAAACAAAAAAAGTTATGGTAGATGGAAAAGACATCAAGTTAACAGCCACAGAATATAACATATTAAAATTCTTACTAGAAAACAAAGGAAAAGTATATTCTATAGAGCAAATTTATGAAAATGTATGGAATGAAGAAAGTTATGGAGCGGAAAATATTATAGCGGTTCATATTAGACATATCAGAGAGAAAATCGAAATTAATCCAAAAGACCCTAAATATTTAAAAGTTATATGGGGAATCGGATATAAAGTAGAGGATATTCAATAATATGAAATGAAAGATTTTAAAAAATTCGTTACTTGAAAGAAGAAAGAGATAAGAAAAAGAAAATAAAAAGCGTAAAAAAGAAGGTGAGTAGATGCAAGATATTAAAGAATCCATATTATTAAAATTTTTATGTTATATATTGATTCCAATAATGATTTTTGTTTTAGCTGTTAGTATTATAGATGTGTCTATTACATCACAATATGGAGAAATGAAAGGACCAGAAGAGTATGTAGAAACAGAAGAATTTGGGAGAGAATATTTATTAACATTAATCTATAATGTTCGAGATATTCGTAGAGATAAAAGTCGAATGCAGATAAATACAGAAAGTGAAACTTCTTCAGAAACATATGAAACAGCAGAAGAGCCAATCGAAGAAAGTCCATATGACAATTATAGTGAAATAGAAGATGAAAGTTATGAATATCCAGTATATTATGAAGTAATCAATTATAGAAATACAATGGTAAGCCAATATATCAACTATATCATTATAGACAAAGAAAACGGCAATATGTTTACCAATATTCGATCAAATAATTATCCAGAAGAAATTAATAAATTAAAGTCAGAAAAAACAAATTGGAGTTATCAAGATGGAAACATCAAAACCAATATAGACAGCATTAATCAAGAAAGCACCAAATATATGACATCATCTAGCTATTCAACAGATAATTTTGAAGGATATGAAGTATATTCTAATATTGACCCAAACACTTTAAATTATTCAAATTCTTTATATGTTCAACAAACCGTATATAATATATTTAAAGGACATGAAAACTTGCCTACATATTTAATACCATTGTCAGCGATTTCAATCATTATCATGATTGTTTACTTGATTTGGGCAACAGGACATGAAAAGGGAAAAGAAGGGATTCAATTAAATAGTATTGATAGAATTTCTTATGAAGTAATATCTATTGTGATTATGTTTGTTATTGGTATGATGATGAGTTTTGCAATAGCCAGTATAGAATCACAAATCCCGAAAAGAATTTTAATATCTGTATTTCTACTATGTTACTTAATTGGATATGCGTGTTTGGCAGTATGGGTTAGCACAACCATTAGAAGACTAAAAGCAAAACAATTTATCCGTTCATTTTTAACTTATAAAGTGTGCAGATGGATAAAAGTAACAATAGAAAAAATCTTTAAAAAAGTAACAGATAAAGAAAATACAAATCGAAAGCTTACGATTATATATTGGGGATTTGTTGTTATTAGTATTATATTAGCATGTTTTATATGGAGTGGAATAGGTTTCCTTATATTAATTGCTTTTTGGATATGGGCATATTATAAATTATTACAATATAATAAAAAACTACAAAAAATAAATGAAGCATTAAGAAATATCTATGAAGGAAATCCAAATGTAAAACTAAATGAAGAAGAATTAGAAGGCACCTTAAAAATTATGGCGAAATACATCAATGATATCGCAGGTGGATTTACCAATGCGATTGAACAAAGTTTAAAATCAGAAAGATTAAAAACAGAATTAATCACAAATGTATCACATGATATCAAGACACCATTAACATCTATCATAAACTATGTGGATTTATTAAAGAAAGAAGATATCAATAATGCACAAATTGAACAATATATTGCAGTATTAGATAAAAAATCACAAAGACTAAAAAAATTAATAGAAGATTTAGTAGAAGCTTCAAAAGTATCATCTGGAAATGTAAAGCTAAATATGGAAGTGATTAATTTAAAAGAATTATTAAATCAAAGTATTGGTGAATTTGAAGACAAATTAGAAAAGAAAAATCTAAAAATAGAAATGGATTTACCAAATGAAAATGTGTTAATTAAAGCAGATAATCGATATCTATATAGAGTCATCGAAAATGTATTTAGTAACATTTCAAAATATGCATTAGAAGGTTCTAGAGTATATATAAAATTAGAAAAACAAAAAGAAGAGGTATACTTAGAATTTAAAAACATATCAAAAGACAAATTAAACATTAGTGCAGAGGAATTAATGCAAAGATTTGTAAGAGGAGACAAATCAAGGTACACAGAGGGAAGCGGACTAGGACTATCTATAGCAGAAAGCTTAACAGAATTACAAGGTGGAAAATTCAAAATCAATATAGATGGAGATTTATTTAAAGTAGAAATCAACTGGAAAAGTGAACATTAGGGACGTGCCAAAATGGACACTTTTTGTCCAAAAGGGACGCACATAATAAAGAAATAATGAAACGTTAAAAATATATCAAAACGTTTCATTATTTCTTTTTGGTATCTTGATCTGAATAGTAATATAATTTTAAATAAATTTACCAGATTTTCATAAAAAATGTTTGACATTTTTATCTATTTAATAGATAATGTATATGTAAAATAAAAGCGAACGAAAAAATAAAAAGAAATTACTAAGGAGGAAATATAGATGTATGTATTTAATAGGATAACGGTAAATCCACAATTACCAAAAAGAATAGAAAAATTAGGAGAAATATCAAATAATTTATGGTGGTCTTGGAACACAGAATTTTTAAGATTATTCCAAAAAATTGATATGGATTTATGGGAACAATGTTCAAAAAATCCAGTAAAATTTTTAAAACAAGTTTCACAAGATAGATTAGAAAAAGTTTCAAAAGACATTACCTTTTTAAAAGAATATGATAAAGTAGCAGAAAACTTTGAAGACTATATGAATAGCAAAAATACATGGTTTTCTAACAAATATCCTGGCAACAAAAAGGATTTAATTGCCTATTTTTCAGCAGAATATGGATTAGATCAAACAATTCCAATTTATTCAGGTGGACTTGGAATTTTATCAGGAGACCATTTAAAATCTGCAAGTGATTTAGGCGTTCCACTTGTAGCTGTAGGTTTATTATATAAGAATGGATATTTTAATCAAAAAATTAATGGATATGGACAACAAGAAACAGAATATAATAATATTGATTTATATGATTTACCAATTAATCCTGTAAAAGATGACAAAGGGGATGATTTAACAATCTATGTTAAATTCCCAAAAAGAAGATTATATTTAAAAGTATGGCAAATCAATGTAGGAAGAGTAAAATTATATTTACTAGATTCAGATATTCCTAAAAATAACGAAGAAGATAGAGATGTCACATTACGATTATATGGTGGAGACCAAGAAATGAGAATCAGACAAGAAATTGTCTTAGGAATGGCAGGTGTTAGTCTTCTTACAAAATATTTAGGATTAAAACCAACAATTTATCATATGAATGAGGGACATTCTGCATTTTTAAATTTAGAGATTATCAAAAATATTATTAAAGAAAAACAAGTATCTTTTGAAGTAGCAAAAGATATTGCAAGCTCTAAGACAGTATTTACAACACATACACCAGTACCAGCAGGAAATGATATATTCCCAATAGAATTAGTAGAAAAGTATTTTAAAGATTTCTGGCCAAGATTAGGTATTACAAGAGAAGAATTCTTAAAATTAGGTATGAAGCCAGGACCAAACTTAGAAAAAGGCTTCAACATGGGAATATTAGCTCTAAAAATTGCTGGAAAGAAAAATGGTGTTAGTAAACTTCATGGAGCAGTTTCTAGAGAATTGTTTAGTGAAGTATGGCCTAATATTGCAGCAAACGAATCTCCAATTGGATATGTAACAAATGGAATTCATACTTGTTCATGGTTGGCACCAAAATTAAAAGAACTTTATAATAAATATTTAATTCCATATTGGCAAGACAATATGCATCATGATTATGTATGGGAAAAAATTAAAAATATCCCAGATGACAAATTATGGAGTGCCCATGTAGAAAGAAAAAGAAAATTAATTAACCTTGTAAAAGAAAATACAACAGAAAGACTAAGAAGATCAGGATATAATTATGAAGAAATTAATGAAATTGTATCAAAATTAAATCCAGATGCCTTAACAATTGGGTTTGCTAGAAGATTTGCAACATACAAAAGAGCAACATTAATTTTTAAAGATATTGAAAGAATGACACAAATTATGAACAATGCTGGAAAACCAGTACAAATCATATTTGCAGGAAAAGCACATCCAGCAGATAAAGAAGGACAAGATTTAATTAAATATATTCATGAAGTATCAATGATGCCACAATTTAAAGGAAAAATATTCTTACTAGAAAATTATAATATTGCTATGTCAAGATATTTAGTAAGTGGTGTAGATGTATGGTTGAATAATCCTAGAAGACCAATGGAAGCTTCTGGAACCAGTGGACAAAAAGCATCTGTTAATGGTGTTATTAACTTTAGTGTACTAGATGGATGGTGGGCTGAAGGATATACACAAAACAATGGATGGACAATTGGAACTAATGCAGAATATGATTCTTATGAAGCACAAGATATGGCAGATAGTCAAAGTATGTATCATACATTAGAAGAAAAAATTATTCCAATGTATTATGATAGAGATAAAAATGGAATTTCAAAAAGATGGATGGAAATGATGAAAAATTCTATTATGACAACTGGAGGAAAATATAGTACAGCTAGAATGTTAGTAGATTATACAGAACAATTCTATATTCCATTATGTAATTTAACGAAAAAATATTATCAAAATATTGATAATGTGGCATCATATAATGCATGGAAAAAAGACTTATATGAAAATTGGAAAGATGTAAAAATAACACAAGAAAGTAGTAATCTTGACAATATAACGATTGATGCTGGAAATAATATTGAAGTAGGATGTGAAGTAGAGCTTCCTAATATCGATGTAGAAAATGTAACAGTAGAAGCATATTATGGAAAAATATTAGATAATGGTGTAGTAGAGAATGTTAGTATTACTCCAATGAAATTACAAGAAGCAGATGAAGAACATAAGAAATATTATTTTACAACAAAAATCGAATTGACAACAGGTGGAAATTATGGTTATACATTTAGAGTAATGCCAAGACATGAAATGCTATTAGAACCTGCAAACTTGAATTTGGTAAAATGGATAACAAAATAAAATGAACAAAAAGGGAATTTGAGGATGAACTCATTTTTCCTTTTTTAAAGTTAAGAAATCAAAAAAATATAGAATATAAAGTCATTACACGATTTTGTATAAGCTAAATTTTCACAGAAATTCTAAAATAAAAAAATGCGCCTCTTTCACTCAGGCTCAATTAAGTAATATATTAATTTCGCATAATATGTCGAATGTGATTGGAGTGCTTGTAGCCTTTCTAAATAAAAAATAAATGAGGAAGCGCGATACAGCGAGAGGCTCGTTTATTTTTTATCTAGAAAGGCTAAAGTACGTATTGAGCCGAGACATTTATAAGAAATTAATATATTACTTAATTGCCCGTGAACATCCCTCATTTTTTTCTTTAAGAATTTCTAGTATCAAATTTAGATACGCAAAATCGTTTCATTTTTTTATATTCTATATTTTTATTCTGCTTAGATTCAAAAAAAGGAAAAATGAGTTCATCCTCAAATTTCCTTTTTGTTAAAGCGTTATTAATTTATGTGTATAATCTAAATTGTTCCAAGAATCATATTCATATCCAATCGTATAGACATTGGTAGCCCAAATATCTTTTTCTAATAAATATTTAGAAGTTTTATGATTACTCGTGTCCATATATTTTTTTACAGAAGTAATAATTTCTAATTTTGGATTGGCCTTAGCAATTTCAGAAAGCAAGTATTTTCCTTTTTGATTAAAACCCAAAATGCGGATATAAGGAGTGGATTTTTTAGATAATGCCATATCTTTTTTTGTGATTCCTAATAAAGCATATAGCAAAATTCTTTGAAGTCTTGTATTGGTATATCTTTTGGATTTTATAATATTTAAAAATTCTACAACACTATTACAAGAATTTGCTGTATTTTTAATCGCATTTTCTAATCCTTCACTAACATCTGGAAGTTCTGCAATTTCTTGAATAGACATTTTTCGCAAATTATAAATAATTTGTTTTTCAAAAACAGATAAATCAGGAACAACATGTCCCACTTTTATATTTTCTAAAAGTATAGAAAAAGTATTTTCTGGAACAACTTTTCTTAAAATATCCCAACCATTATTTTTAATAATATTTCTAATTGCCGTAGCGCTGGCAACATTTCCATTATAGGATGTATCATGATAACCTGCATTATATCGTTCAACTGTAACAGGCGTGATAGGACTTTTTAATTTTTTTAAAGCTTTTAGATATTCAATTCCTAAAATATTATTTGGAGAAGAAAGAACATTTGAAAATCTTCGAATATCATTTAAATACATAAGTAATGCATTTTCTCTAGCTTTAGGAAAGGACAACCCCTTACTTAGCTCGTGAGATAATATATTTTTATATGCTTTTGGTTCTTTGATTAAAACATCTGCTATCATATTTAAGGTAGAAATGTCTCCAGATTCAGAGCCAAAAGACAGATAGTCAACAATTTTTAAAGAGTCCAATATTTTAATAGCGCCTTCTGCAAAGTTTTCAGCACTAGAAATAGAATATAATACAGGAAGTTCAATTACTAAATCAATTCCATTTTTAATGGCTATTTCTGTTTTGGCCCATTTATCAACTAAAGAAGTGGAACCTCTTTGGGTAAAGTTTCCACTAATAACTGCAACAGAATAAGAAGCACCTGTATCTTGCAAAGATTTTTGCAAATGGTATAAATGACCATTATGAAATGGGTTATATTCTGCGATAATTCCGATAACTTTACTCATTTTTTAAGTTCCTTTCTAAAAATATTGTATAATTTTAAAATTACTGATATAATGTTATCATAAAAAAATGTAAAAAACAATCAAGAAAGGTTTTTTTATGGAAAAGGTTATTATATATACAGATGGCGCATGTTCAGGAAATCCAGGACCTGGTGGCTGGGGGTCTATTTTAATGTATAAGGAAAATAAAAAGGAAATATCTGGAGGAGAAAAAAATACAACAAACAATGTTATGGAATTAACAGCTGTTATTGAAGGACTTAAATTATTGAAATTTCCTTGTGAAGTAGAAATATATAGTGATAGTGCCTATGTTGTAAATGCATTTAATCAAGGGTGGATATACAATTGGATAAAAAATAATTGGAAAACTTCAGGAAAAGAACCAGTAAAAAACAAAGAAATTTGGCAAGAATTATATGCTTTAACAAAAATACATAAGGTAAAATTCATAAAAGTAAAAGGACATAGTGATAATGAATTTAATAACAGATGTGATGAAATGGCAAGAAATGCAATTAAGAATTTAGAATAAAATAGAGAAAAGAAGGAGATGCAAAATGATAATAGAACAGTTTATATTTACAGTGGTTTCGCTTGCAATCTTTGTATACATGTTTTTTAAAATGATAAAAAACAATGATACAAGTTATATTGTCATTTTAATATTAGAAGCAATTGGAATTGCAATCAACTTTTTAGGATTTGCACTTTTTATAGAATTAAATATGCTTTTAAATATATTAAAATATGTACTTTCGATTGTTATACCAGGAATTGTGATTATTGTAGAAAAAAGAGGAATGACATTAATTGAAATCATGAATATTGCAAAAGCAAGAATATATTTAACAGCTGGAAATGACAAAAAAGCAAAAGAAGCTTTACTAAATTTGGTTTCAAAAGTACCAGATAGTTATCAAGGACATAAGATGCTTGCAGAACTATATGAAAAAGAAGGTGGAATGCGAAAATCAATTGATGAATATGTACAAGCAATTGATATTAATAAAAAAGATTATGAATCTTATTATAAAGTAGCAGAATTATTAAATAACTTAGATAAAAAAGATGAAGCAACAGAAATGTTATTTAATTTATTAAATAAAAAACCAGATATGTATAAAGCAACAGAATTATTGGGAGATATATTAATTTCTAAAGAAATGTATAAAGAAGCAGTCAATATTTATCAAGAAGCCTTAAAATATAATCCTGTAAGTTATGAAATACATTATAATTTAGGAATTGCATATACCATGTTAAATGATTTTCAAAATGCCAAAATGTGTTATGAAAAGGCCGCAGAAATTAATTCTTTACTATATAATGCAAAATATTCTTTAGCAGAAATTGCGTTAATTTATAAAGATTTAGAAGAAGCTGAAAAAAGATTTTTGCAAGCAATTGAAGAAGATGAACTATCAGCAGATGCTTATTATGAATTGGCAAAAATTTGCTTAATGAAAGGGGATAAGGAGACAGCCATTAACTATGTAAATACAGCGATTGATATAGATTCTAAAAAAATAGTGGAAAAAGTGAAAAAAGAACCATTATTTATCCCAATTATGGCAAGGATCTCTATTCCATTTAATTTAGAAAATCAAGAAGAAAAAGAAATAAAATTAACAGAAAAAGAGATAAAGGCCAAAGAACATTTAGAAGAAATGGTCGATATTACAAGACATTTAAGTTATAATGATATTAATTTATTAAAGAAAAATGCAAAAGAAAAACATGGTAGAAATATCAACTTAGAAGATATAGAAAAAGAACAAGATGAAAGGCAAAAATAAGAAAGAAAAATACTCATAAAATCCTATACAAAAACTATAATGTATAAGAAGGAGGATTTTGTGAGTATGAATTTTTGTATCATAGGAGGAGATTTAAGAAATTTTTTCTTAGCAAAAACATTATCTAAAGAAAAGCACGAAGTAAAAATATATGGCTTTGACAAATTAGAGAATTTTAAAGAATGTGAAAAATATAATGAAATGCTTGTGGCTTCAAATAGTATTGTTTTACCCATTCCATTTTCTAAAGATAATCAATATGTCAATATGCCATTTTCTAATAAAGATATTGCCATCAGAGAGTTATTTTATTATCTTGAAAATAAAAAGATTTTTGTTGGAAATATACATTCAGAATTAAAAGAAGAATTAGAAAAAAAACATAATCAAGTTATAGATTTTATGCGAAAAGAGGAATTTGCCATATTAAATGCCATTCCAACTGCAGAAGCCACAATAGAGATAATGTTAAAACATACAAAGAAAATATTACAAAAAAGTAATTGTTTGATTATGGGATTTGGACGAATTGGAAAAGTATTAGCATATAAGTTACAGGGATTATCTGCAAAAGTAACATGTATGATAACGAATGAAGTCGAAAAGGCATGGGCTGTAGCATATGGATGTGAAACGACAAAAATAGAAAATTTACAAAAAAATTGTACAAAATTTAAACAGTATGATATAATCATAAACACAATTCCTAAGGTAATATTTAAAGAGGAATTAAAGGAAATCAAGAAAGAAACCTTAGTAATCGATTTAGCTTCAAAACCTTATGGAATTGATAGAAAAATAGTAGAACAAGAAAAATTAAATTTTATAGAAGCATTAGGTTTACCTCGGAAAATCAGCACCAGTGACATCAGCAAAATATATGAGAGACATCATAAAACAATATATTTAAAGAAAAAAAAGGAGAGCGAAGTTATGTTTTTAGATATCATAAAATCCATAATATTTGGAATTGTAGAAGGAATCACAGAATGGTTACCAATCAGTAGTACAGGACATTTAATATTAGTAGAACAATTTTTAAAATTCGAAAATGTCTCACCAGAATTTTGGTCAATGTTTCAAGTAGTTATTCAATTAGGAGCAATACTAGCAGTTGTATTATTATACTTTAAGAAAATTTGGCCAATAACGAAAAACAAAGAAAAAGCAATTAAAAAAACAGGAATATTATCTTATTTTGATAAAAATATTATGAGTCTATGGGGAAAGATTTTAGTAGGTTGTGTACCAGCAGCCATTATTGGATTACTATTTGATGAAACCTTTGAAACTTTATTTTATAACCCAACTTGTATAGCGATTGCTTTAATTGTATTTGGTATTGCCTTTATTGTAATCGAAAACTGGAATAAAAACAGAAAAAGCGCAAAGGATAAAAATTCAGAAATTACATATAAAGATGCATTAATCATTGGTGTATTTCAATTATTAGCAGCGATTTTTCCAGGAACTTCACGTTCAGGAGCAACCATTATTGGTGGATTGTTAATTGGCTTATCAAGACCAAATGCTGCAGAATTTACATTTTATTTAGCAATTCCAACGATGTTAGGTGCTAGTTTATTAAAATTAGTAAAATTTGGGTTAGCATTTACAGGGGCTGAAATTATTATCTTATTAGTTGGAATGGTGATATCTTTTGTGGTATCTATGTTTGTTATTAAATTCTTAATGAATTATATTAAAAAACATGATTTTAAAGTGTTTGGATACTATCGTATTATATTAGGAATTATTGTGTTAGCATATTTCTTTTTGGTATAATTATAGAAAATTATATATACAATACAAAATAGCAATATAATCTATAAAGATTGTATTGCTATTTTGTTGTTTATGAAGTTTTATTATCTCTCCTTTCAGAATTAGGAGAAGAAGCACACAGTTTTTCATATTCTTTACATTTTATCTTGTAATCCATCTGCATACATAAATAGCGATAATAGCTAAAAGCTTGTTCATATTGCATGATAGGATTAAACATGGGATCTTTATATAATTCATTCATATCAAGATTGGGATTTCCCATATTAAAATCCATAAAAGGTTGTTGATAATAATTAAAATCTTTTTCCATAGAAAATACCTCCATCAAATACAAAGTACTAACAAAATATTTTTACATAAAATTAAAAATTATTCTAATACAATATATTAAGATAAACCAAATATATTACAAAAATATAAATGGTTATAAATCAAAATTAAAGAAAGGAAATATATTCATAAATAGATAGGTATATAAAACAGCGATGATTCCATGCAATAGTTTTCCAAAAATATATGGTTTAATAGATAAATCACTTTTAGAAGTGATACTAAGTACTTGTAATAAAACAGAAATACCACCAAAGCCAAGTAAAAAGGCAGTTATTAATATATTAATAGAAAGCTTTTTGCAAGCAATATTAGAAATGGTACTAATTCCATTTGTAATTTCAAAGAAACCTGTAAATAGTGGTTCAATAAAAGAAGGAGAAATATGTATAAAGTCAAAAAATGGTGTTGCAACGATTCCTATCACATGTGTAATACCACTAGATTTTAAGATAGAAATAATAGAAGAAAAGATGACAACAAATCCACCAATGACTAAGATGGATTTTATACTACTTATAATACTTTCTGATAAGATTTCACCTAAGTTAGAAAACGATGCAAGTGTTTTATTCATTGTATATGCTTTAGAAGAGGAAGAAGACAAATCTGTTTGTTTGTTTTTCTTCCAAAAGCGAAAAATAATGCCAACAGATAAAGAAGCAAGTAAATGGGTAATAAATAGTAAAAGACCAATCATCGTATTTCGATATAGTAAAATTCCAACAGAACCAATAATAAATAAAGGTCCTGAGTTGTTAGTAAAACTTAGCAGTCTTTCACATTCTTCTTTTGTACAAATTTGTTCCTTTCTAAAATTGGTAGCAATTTTGGCACCAATAGGATAACCACTAATAATTCCCATAATAAAAGCAAAAGCGCCTTCACCACGTACATTAAATAAAGGTTTCATAAATCGATTTAACAGATTACCAATATGATAAACAATATTTGTATGCATTAAAAGTTCTGTTGCTACAAAAAAAGGGAATAAAGAAGGAACAACTGAAGTTGCCCAAAGATTGATTCCTGATTTGACTGCTGTTAAATTCGAATTGGAAAATATTAAAATGGAAATTGTAAATAATAAAAATAAAAGAGATATAAAATTTCGTTTTAATTTTAATACAATAAAGTTATTTTTTAAAAGCATGAAATTCTCCTTTCTGTTGAAAATAGTAGCTTAGAAAATTTTTAAAAAAATGAAAAATTTTATTGACTTTTTATATAAAAGATAATATAATCAGTTCATCATTTTTATTCAATTAAAATTTTTTGTTCTAATATAATTTTTGTTCTAATTTTTACATCTTAAAATTTCAATTTAAAATCATTTTATTCAAGGAAGTGAGGAATATGCAGGAAACCTTAGAACTTATTTTGCAGGAGATAAGAGAAATAAAGACAAAAGTAGATACACTAGAAAAGAAAATATTAGCACAAAATATATAGTTTTAATAATTCAAGCTTTTATTAAATTTTAAATTTATATTAACAAAAAATGATTTAAATGAATAAAAAAGGAAAAAATGCACATACCTAAAGTAGAAAGTTATTATTTGAAAACCAAATAGTAACAAATAAAAAAGGAAGTGCATTTTTTTATGGAAAATAGAAATAATATAAATGAATTTGATAAAAAGCATCATGAAGATTTTGAAGAAAGAGTAAATAGTACTTTAGAAGAAAAATATGAAGTAGGAGAAGATAGTACCAAATATGGGGAATTTATTTCTTCTTATTTTGCATGGATTTCTTTACCAAATCAAAAAGAAAGGGCAGAAGAATTACATCATATGACAAAAGGGAAAAAACAGAAAAATAAAAGAAAAAACGAAAAAAGTGAAAAAAAAGAAGAAAAAGATATATAATTTACGATAAATTAAAATATTTAACATAAAATGCCGATAAACAAAATGAAAGTGAGGTTGAAAAAATTGAAAAAGGGCGTATAATAATAATGTAAGTCAAAGAAAGTCAAAGTCAAAGAAGGAGATGAGACCAATGCGAATGTCAGATGTAATAGAAGAATTTATAAAAGATTTATTTGATGATGATAATCAACTAGTAGAAATACAAAGAAATGAATTAGCAGAGCATTTTAATTGTGTACCATCACAAATCAATTATGTTATATCAACAAGATTTAAACCATCTCAAGGATATTATGTAGAAAGTAAAAGAGGTGGCGGAGGTCATATTACGATAAAAAAAGTAAATAGTACAAAGTCAGATTATTTTATGCACATTATAAAAAATATTGGAGAAGAAATGACTTCTAATGATGTGGATATACTAATTAATGACTTTCTAACTTATAATTTAATAACGAAAGAAGAAGCAAAGCTCTTAAAAGTAGCAACAAGTGATAATGTTTTACTTTTAGCGAAAGATGTAAAGGACAAATTGCGAGCAAAGATATTTAAAAATATGTTATTAAATATAGAATAAAGGAGGAATTATTATGTTGTGTGATAATTGTAAAAAAAGAGAGGCAAACGTAAGATATTCAGAAAATATAAATGGGGTAAGAAGAGAATTAAATTTATGTGAGGAATGTAGTAAAAAATTAGGAATTGGTGAGATTGGATTAGACATGCCAATTAATTTTTCAAGTTTTTTCGGAGATTTCTTAGAAGATTTTTCAAATACAGAATTTATGCCAATGTTTAATGAGTTAAAAGCATTAAAATGTGATAATTGTGGATATACTTTTGAAGATATAGCACATACAGGTAGAGTAGGCTGTGCAAATTGCTATGATGTTTTTCAAGATAGACTAGATCCGATTATTAGAAGAATGCAAAGTAGCAATTATCATGTAGGAAGATTAGGAAAAAGCATTGATAAGAAAATAGAAGAAAAACAAGCAAGAAAAGAAAATAATACACAAAGTAAAAAAGAAGAAACACCAGAAGAAAAATTAGAAGGCTTAAAAGAAGATTTAAAACAGGCTATTAAAGAAGAACGTTATGAAGATGCAGCAAAATTAAGAGATGAAATAAAGAATTTAGAAGAAAACAATCAATAGAAAAGAGGGATAACATGAATTGGTATTTACAAAGTGGAAAAGAATCAGATATAGCAATCAATACAAGAATACGTTTTTCAAGAAATATTCAAGGGTATAATTTTCATTTAAGCCCAAAAGAGCTACAAGAACTAGAAAATAAAATAAAGGATAATGTATATTCAATAGGCTATGGATTAAGATTTTTAAAACTTGAAGATATGGATGACATTACCAAATTAAGTTTAGTGGAAAAAGGGTTAATCAACTATCATTTCGCTTTTGAATCAGGTAATATAGGTGCTATTTTAGTCAATGATGAAGAAAATATTTGTATTATGATAGGGGAAGATGACCATCTAAAAATACAAGTATTCAGTAGTGGATTAGAATTAGAAAATACACTAAATTTAGCGATTGAAATTGATAAAAAAATAGAAGATATATTTGGGTATTGTGTTAGTAAACAATATGGTTATTTAACTGCTTGTCCTAATAATATAGGAACAGGTTTAAAAGCTTCTGTAAAACTACATTTACCAGCTTTGGCAAAAACAAGAAATACAGAAAAAGTCTTAGAAGCCATTAATAACTTTGGTATTAATATCAAAGGTGTTTATGATGAAGCAGGTCATATTGTTGGAGATATGTATGAGATATCTAATAAGAAAACATTAGGAATTACAGAAAGTGAAATTATACAAAATATAAAAATTATTGTAGAAAAAGTTATCAAACAAGAAAGAGAGGCAAGAAGATTTTTAGCAAATGAAGGTATTGAAGTAGAAGATTTAATTTATAGAAATTATGGAATTTTAACAAATTGTAGAAAAATTACCATGGAAGAAGCAGAAAATCTATTATCTACTGTAAAACTAGGAGTAGATTTAGGAATCTTAAAAGAATTATCTGATTTGCAAATACAAAAATTGTACTTGTATATACAACCAGGTAATTTACAAAAGTATTTTGGAGAGCAATATGAAAGACTAGATAGAGAAATCAAAAGAGCTGAAATGATAAAACAAGTTATAAATCAATAGAAATGTCGCATAGACAAACGAACTCAATGCGACATGAACTCCTAAAAGGATAAAATAAATGCCCCTTGTGGGGCATGCATGCTATGATTTTAAACATAATAGTGATGAAATCATAAATATTATCAACACTATTATGAGAAGACAAAAATTTTTTTCGCAAGGGTTCCATGCATATGCTAGTGTGATAGCCACAAAGCTATACAGAAACATGTACCATGCTTTTTTAAAAAAATTTTTCATAACGCCTCCTTCATGGTTGTAATGCAACCATAAACTCAAATAAATGTTGCGGGTTACATAAATAATTATACCATTATTTTACATAAAATTCAAGACAAAGTGCAGATGATTAAACAAGAGATAAATCAAAAGAGGCATGATGCATAAAAAATCAAAATGTCGCATAGACAAACGAACTTAATGCGATAGCCAAACAGAAACGTCCCCAATTGGACACACGATTGGGCAAATGAAAAATAGAAAGGTAAGGTGATTAATATGACATATAATTTTACAAGTAGAGCAAAGAAAGCAATAGAAATTGCAAATGATGTAGCTATTGAATTAGGACATAGATATATTGGAACAGAACATTTGCTATATGGCTTAGCAAAAGAAGGTAGTGGTGTAGCATCTAAAGTGTTAGAAAACCAAGAAATTACACCAGAAAATATTATCGATGTAACGATTGAATTGGTTGGAAAAGATGAACCAATTGAAGAAACATTAGGATTTACACCAAGAACTAAAAGAGTTATTGAAAATGCATTTATTGAAGCAAGAAAATTAGGATACAACTATATTGGAACAGAACATCTTTTAATTGGGCTATTAAGAGAAGGAGATAGTGTGGCAGCAAGAATTCTAATTGAATTAAATGTGAATATTCCAAAGCTATATGGGGAAATCATAAGAGTTATCAATGAAGGTGAGGATTTAGCAGGAGAAAGTGATTCTAAAAATGGAAGAAGAAAATCTGGAAGCTATAACCAAACACCAACATTAAATCAATTTGGTGAAGACTTAACAGAAAAAGCAAAAGAAGGAAAATTGGATCCAATTATCGGAAGAAAAGAAGAAATTGAAAGGGTTATCCAAATTTTATCAAGAAGAACGAAAAATAATCCATGTTTAATTGGTGAGCCAGGTGTTGGTAAAACAGCAGTTGTGGAAGGATTGGCTCAAAAAATTGTGTCAGGAGATGTTCCAGAAATCTTGAAAAATAAAAGAGTGGTAACAGTAGATATTTCTAGTATGGTTGCTGGTGCAAAATATAGAGGTGATTTTGAAGAAAGAATCAAAAAAGCATTAGATGAAGTAAAAAAAGCAGGAGATGTTATCCTATTTATTGATGAAATTCATACAATTGTAGGTGCAGGTTCTGCAGAAGGAGCAATTGATGCTGCAAATATTTTAAAACCATTATTGGCAAGAGGAGAAATTCAATTAGTTGGTGCCACAACGTTAAATGAATATAGAAAATTCATTGAAAAGGATTCAGCTTTAGAGAGAAGATTTAGCCCAGTAACGGTTAATGAACCATCAGAAAAAGATACTATTACCATTTTAAAAGGAATCAAAGATAAATATGAAGCCCATCATAATGTAAAAATAACAGATGAGGCAATTGAAGCAGCAGTAAAATTATCTGTTAGATACATAAATGACAGATATTTACCAGATAAAGCAATTGACTTAATTGATGAGGCAGCATCAAGAGCAAGATTAAAAACATATACAGAACCAGATTCTTTAAAAGAATTGGAAGAAGAACTTGCCAATGTAACAAAAGACAAGGAAGAAGCAGTTAAAATTCAAAAATTTGAAAAAGCAGCATCTTTAAGAGATAAAGAAAAAGAATTAAAAGTAAAATATGAAAAAGAACAAAATAAATGGAAAAATAAAAATAATAAATCTGTAACAGACATTACAGAGGAAAATATAGCAGAAGTTATTTCAAGTTGGACAGGAATTCCAGCTAAAAAGATAACAGAGGATGAAAATGAAAGATTAAAACACCTAGAAGAAAACTTGCATGAAAGAGTTATTGGTCAAGATGAAGCAGTAGAAGCAGTGGCAAAAGCAATCAGAAGAGGAAGAGTAGGATTAAAAGATCCAAAGAGACCAATCGGTTCATTCTTGTTCCTAGGACCAACAGGTGTAGGTAAAACAGAATTATCAAAAGCATTAGCAGAGTGCCTATTTGGTGATGAAAATGCCATGATAAGAATTGATATGTCTGAATATATGGAACCACATTCTGTATCTAAATTAATTGGTTCACCTCCAGGATATGTAGGATTTGATGAAGGTGGTCAATTAACAGAGAAAATAAGAAGAAAACCATATTCTGTAATCTTGTTTGATGAAATTGAAAAAGCACATCCAGATGTTATGAATATGTTACTTCAAATACTAGAAGATGGTAGATTAACAGATAGCCAAGGAAGAACCGTTAACTTTAAAAATACAGTTATTATCATGACTTCTAATATAGGTGCAAGATTAATTACAGATAAAAAATCTTTAGGATTTTCTAAAGAGAATAATGATAAAAAAGATGATCAAAAAAAGGAATACGAAGAAATCAAAAAAGAAGTTATGGAAGCTTTGAAAAAAGAATTAAGACCAGAATTTATCAACCGTATTGATGAAATTATTGTATTCCACAAATTAACAGATAAAGAAATTGATAAAATTATTGATATTATGCTAAAAGAAGTGGTGGCTAGATTAAAAGAGCAAAAAATAGATATCGAAATAGAACCATCTGTTAAAAAATTGATTGCAAGTAAAGGAATTGACAAAAACTTTGGTGCAAGACCTTTAAGAAGAACAATTCAAAGTGTATTAGAAGATAGCTTAGCTGAAGAAATATTAGATGGAAAATTGAAAAAGAATAAAGTCAACAAGATTGGCGTTAAAGATGAGAAAGTGGTTGTGGAGAAATAATTTTGAACTTTAGAAACGAGGGTCCAAGCTAAATGTTAAAAAATTTATTTAAAGTAAAATCAAGAGAGCCTAGCTAGGCTCTCTTGATTGACAGGACAAGCATAGGTTTACCAGTGTCATTGGAGAGCTTGTGAGACTCTCCTTTTTTACAATGGGTAACCCTTATAAGGGGCACATTCCATCCCCACTGAAAAATGATATACCATTCCTCATCTCTAAAATGAGGATGGAGCTTTACTCCGCTTGCCATTCCAATAAATAGAAATGACAAGGTTAGGTGGAATAGAAGCAATTCCCGACTCTTTTTAACCTTTCCATAAAAAAGTGGCATTTTATCTCTCCTTTTCTTATGAAACTTGTTATACCACACTCAAATGTCACGTTAGAACAACTAGTTAGAGAATGTGGCTAAAGTTACAAAATATAAAAGTATTATAACACAGGATACCTATAAATACAATGTATGAAAATTTGTGAGTATATTTTTAGAACCGAAAGAAGATTGGCAGACAAAAAATAAAAGGAGAGTATTTGATTTATAAGATTTTGAAATCAGGAATATATTGAAAAATCAAGGCATACAATAAATGTGTGAACTTTATGTGAAAAATTAAAAAATAGTATTGACATTTGACAAAAATGGGTATACATTATTAGCAGTCGCAAAGATAGAGTGCTAAAAAATAAAGGAGGTAATTTAAATGATTAAACCATTAGGAAGTAGAGTATTAATAAAAATGAAAGAAGGCGAAGAAACAACTAAAAG
>CALXEX010000030.1 GCA_944387445.1 uncultured Clostridia bacterium
ACTTCTTCTGATATTCCCCCAATAATAGCTCCTACAAAGGCACCTATCCCCGTAGTAATTCCAGACATAACGACTAAAAATATAACCTTACTTTTTTTCATTCCTCCATTTTTCATAGGTACTGCCATGGATATTCCTTCTGGTTGATTCTAATTTAGACAGTTATTCGAATTTTTTGAATAACTCAATTTTATTTTAATTTTTAATTACTCCGTGATATTTTTGATTTTTGTTCCGTGATTTTTTGCATTTTTGTTTCTATTCCACTCAAATCCAAAATCGCTTCTTTTTATTTTACACATTTCTCCATTATCACGATAAAAAACAATTCCTTCTATATAATGATTTTCAAGATACTGTTTTATTCCTTCATAATCCCTTGGTACATCCTTTAATATTCTCTTTCCATGTTTTTCTAAAATATCTTTATCTAAATTATATAGATTTCCATTTATATGTTTTCCAATTAATTCATAAGTTCCTTCTTCTAAATTATCATTTTTTTGTCTTTCAAAAGCTTCTAAATAATATTTTGCATTTGGGTCATTTTCAGTACATAAAAGCCAATGTGGAAAATGTCCTGTTATTGGGTCAGGTGCCTCTTGACAAGGAATTGCACCTTGTGGCAGAGTTCTTCCTTTTTTATAATCATATCTTCTATAAATTTTTTCGTCCTTTATTAAACAACATGTCCCATCTATTTTTTCTGTTGCCCACCCTTCTCCGTCTACTACCCATTGACATTCAGGCTCTACTTCATTTAAGCATTTTGCTATTTTATGATTTTCAAACTGTCTTTTATACAATGTTTTCATTTTCTTCATTACTTGTCACCTCAGCATTATAAAAATTTAATAAACTTTTTACTTGATTTATTTATACTGTTACTCTAATTTTTTGAGTAACTGATTCTTATTTTTATGTGATTATTTTTATGTTATAAATCCAAACTATTTTTGTTTAATAAAAATTCTTCTATTCCCATTATTACAGTTCCTTCTTCATTTCTCCATAATTTTATATTTTCTCTTACCACAATAATTTTTTTAAATGAATCTTGAATATAGTTAAATGGTCGTTGCTCTTGTCTCATTTTTTCCTTATCTGGTATTGCAAATGCAGATTGCACATAATATCTTTTACTTCCTTGATTACATACAAAATCAACTTCTATTTGCTTTCTAATTTTTTTGCCTTCCTTATTTTCTTCATTTATTTCAACAACTCCTACATCAACATTATATCCTCTAACCAATAATTCATTGTATATAACATTTTCCATAAGATGTGTTTCTTCTTGTTGTCTAAAATTTAACCTCGCATTTCTTAATCCAACATCTGTAAAATAATATTTTGATGGTGTAGAAATATATTTTTTACCTCTTATATCAAATCTTTCAGCTTTATTTATTAAAAATGCATCTATTAAATAGTTCAAATAATTATTTATTGTAGGAATTGTAATATCACTAATATTATTACTTTTAAAAGTATTTTCTATTTTATTTGGATTGGTTAAAGAACCTATTGATGAGGCTATCATATTAATAATAGAATTCAACTTATCATCTTTTTGAATATGATTTCTTTCAACAATATCATTTATATAAGTATTCTCAAATAAGTTATTTAAATATGTGCTTTTTGCCTCTTCTGTTTTTCTAGATAGTATATAGGGCATTCCACCATAAGTTATATATTCATTAAATGCATCTCTTTTATCTCCTTCATATGCTTCAAAAAATTCAGAAAATGATAAAGGAAATACTCTGATTTCATCTCCTCTACCTCTAAATTCTGTTACTATATCACTTGATAAAAATTTTGAATTACTACCTGTTACATATACATCTAAATTCTTTTTTCTTAAAAAACTATTTAATACACTTTCAAAATCTTCAACTTTTTGTATCTCATCTAATAATATATAATACATTCTATCATCTGTAATTTTTTGCATTACATACTCATATAGTTTATTAGGATTTCTATATTCTTTATTTTCTATAGAATCAAGCTCTAACTTTATAATATGCTCTTCACCTACTCCATTTTCTGTAAGATATCTTTTAAAAATTGGATCTAGTAAATATGATTTACCACATCTTCTAATTCCTGTTATAATTTTTATTAAATCATTTTCTTTTCTATCTATCAACTTTTTTAAGTATAAATCTCTTTTTATCTCTTTCATTATTGCCTCCTATTTTATATTTTTGTGTTTACCCGCATTTTTTTAAAATGTATTTATATTATATTATTTTTGAAATTATAAGTCAATATTTATTTTAAATTTATACATATACCCGCATTTTTTTAAATTGATAATATTATAATTTGAAATGTTTAAAATACTTTATTTTTATTATATGCATTATTTAATTTTTTAAAATTAAAAATAATATCCACCTGTTTATCTTGATGTACTTCAATCCTATTTTCTTTACAAAGTCATTGCAAATAATCCCAATAAAAAGCCAACGATATTTCCAATCGCTGTCATTCTACCGTGATATAAGCTATTTGCTTCTGGAATTAATTCTCCGAGAGATGATATATAACATGGCACCTGCTGCAAAACTTAAGCAAATGGCAATCACTTCTTCTGATATTCCCCCAATAATAGCTCCTACAAAAGCACCTATCCCCGTAGTAATTCCAGACATAACGACTAAAAATATAACTTTACTTTTTTTCATTCCTCCATTTTTCATTGGTACTGCCATGGATATTCCTTCTGGTATATCATGTAAACAAATAGCAATTGCCAAACTTAAACCTAATTTAATAGATGCACCAAAACCTGAACCAATAGCTAAACCTTCTGGAAAATTGTGAATGGCTAATCCAATCGATACAATGATTCCTGTTTTTAGCAATGTATTACTTTTGGTTTCAGTTGTTTCTTCTATCGTGAACTTTTTTTCAACTAATTTATCACAGAAAATCATCATAGCAATTCCTAATAAAATGCCAAAAATAGCACTTATCAAATTACTAATTTCTAATGCTTCTGGTATTAAATCAAAACAGATAATGGCCATCATCAATCCTGAGGCAAATGCTAATACAAAACTTAAAAATTTTTTAGAATGTTTTTTGGTGACTACTCCTATGATTCCACCAATTGTGGTTCCAAAAGTTCCAAAAAATAATCCTATTAAAGTTGTTTTTATAATTTCTTGCATGAAAAAAACTCCTTAAAATATACTTTATTTTAGTTTATTTTAAAGAGTTTTATTTTATTACTTTTATTCATCTTCACCTTTTAATTTTTCTGCTCTATCTGCTGCAATTAAATTATCAATCATTTCGTCTAAGTCACCATTTAAGAAGTTTTCCATCTGATAAATACTCATACCAATTCTATGATCTGTAATTCTTCCTTGAGGATAATTATAGGTTCTTATTTTTTCACTTCTATCACCTGAACCAACTTGTGATTTTCTCGCATTTGATATTTCACTATCTTGTTTTTGTTTTTCAATTTCATATAATTTTGTTCTAAGCATTTTCATCGCATTATCTCTGTTTTGGAATTGAGAACGTTCTGTTTGACATTCTACGACAATTCCTGTTGGTTCATGGATTAATCTTACGGCTGATGATGTTTTATTAATATGTTGTCCACCAGCACCTGATGAACGGAATACTTCCATTTTGATATCTGCAGGATTAATTTCAATTTCTACATCTTCTACTACTGGTAAAACGGCAACAGTTGCTGTTGATGTATGAATTCTTCCACTACTTTCTGTGTCTGGAACCCTTTGTACTCTGTGAACACCACTTTCAAATTTTAATCTACTATATACACCTTTTCCTGTAATCATGAAAGATATTTCTTTGTATCCACCTAATCCTGTTTCGTTTTCGTTAAGAACTTCTAATTTCCAGTGCTTCTTTTCTGCATACATCGTATACATTCTAAATAAAGTTCCTGCAAATAATGCTGCTTCTTCTCCTCCTGCTCCAGCACGAATTTCACAAATAATATTTTTGTCATCATCTGGATCTTTTGGAATTAATAATACCTTTAATTCTTCTTCTATTTTTGGTAATTTTTCTTTTGAAGCATAATATTCTTCTTCTGCAAGTTCTTTCATTTCCGGGTCTTTCATTAATTCTTCTGCTTCTTCCATTTCTTGTTTTTCTTTTTTATATTCTCTAAATTTTAATACAATATCTTCTATACTGGCATGTTCTTTCATTAATTTTTGCCATTCTGTGTGATTTGATATAACTTCTGGGTCACTAATCATTTTAGTTAATTCATCATATCTCTTTTCTACAGTCTCTAATTTTTCAAACATACATATTCTCCTTCTTTCTTAAACTTGAAATATTATACTATATTTTTTTAGTTTTTACAAGGTATTTACACTATTCTCTCATAGAATTAAAGACCTATTATATAAATAGGTCTTCTGTATGATGGATTCCAAATAAAAATTTTAGTTCTTCATCTGTATTGATTTCATCAATCATTTCTTCATTTTCATGAGTATCTTCACTTTCTTCACTGTATCCAGGCGTATTGATTGTATTTATTTCTTTTTTCTTTAATATCTCTACATATTCTAATAGATTATCTATATATTTGATAACCTCTTCTGAATATGTATAGGCGAATATATTTTCATTTTTTATGATAACAGCATTTAATGCAATATAGATAACGGTTGCAAATAATAAAATAATATTAAATCTACTAATCACCATAAATAACATAATTGATGTAATAATATTAATTATTCCTGCAACAGAAATAAAATTGAAATTACTTGATTGTCCCATCATATTGTGTTTTTCAATTTCATATAAAATCATTTTTTCCATTGCTAATTTGCACATTTCTCCTCTTTGCAAATAATAATTTTCCCTTTGATTTCTTTTAAATTCATTTATTTCTATTTCATCACGAAATGCAAATAGAATTTTTCCTATAAACATGCTTTCATAGGAAGGAATTTCATTTGTAGAATATTCTTTGATTTTATTACTATCAATTCTCTCTAAAGCATCTATTTGTTTAAATTGGCTTCTATCTTTCAATTTCAATATATTTTTTTCTTTGTCTATCTCTACATATCCCTTTTTTATAAGATAATAGATTTCTGCATTTAATAATTCATTATCTAATATAAATTCATTTTTCATAAGAAATCTTGTTAAAATTGGATCGTATTTGCTTTCAAAGGTTTGTTGGGAGTTATCTATCATTTCCCTATTTTCTTTTTTGATAATCCAGATAACTGCCCCTATATAAACCACAGACATCATATATAAAATAATGGTTTTTAAAATCTCTACATTTGCAAATAGAAAAACAACGACAGTCATTAAAACATTTATCAAAACCATTATCATAAGAAATTTAAAAATTGTTTTTTTATCATTTCCTCTGATTTTTATATCTAAATTTTTTATGTTAAATTTCATAAAATCCTCCCCCTTTTATTTTGTTGTTGCTTACAATTCTATAAGATGATACTGTGTATGCAATTCTTCAAATATATTTTTTTCTCTTTCTGTACAAGTAAATAAAATAATTTGTCTATCTGGATAAGTATTGGCTAAATAATTTAGTATATTTTCTAATCTTTTTGTGTCATAATAGGCAAATGCCTCATCCAAAATAATTGGCATTTTTTCACTAGACAAGTCTTCTGTCATAGAAAGTCTTAAGGATAAATATAGTTGGTCAATTGTTCCTACACTTAATCGATTTGCCTCAACATAATTTCCATTTTCTAATTCTACTACTAATCCGTTATCATCTTGTACCATAACATTTGTATATTTTCCATCAGTGATTTGATGAATATTTTTAGAAAGATTCTCTGTAAACTTAGGGGTAACTGTATTTTTCATTTTTTCATATGCTTTTTGCAATAATTCTTTTGCTAAATTCATACTCTTTTCTAGTGTCTTTAAGTTTACAATTTTCTCATTATTGTTAACAATTGTTTCTTCTATTTTTATTAAATTATCTACTTTTGGTTCAACATTTTCTTTATCTAAATCCAATTCATGCAATTTTATGTTGATTGTATTAAATTCTTTTTGCTTATTTTCTATTTCTGTATTTATGCCATTTAAATTTTTTATTTCTAATATTTTATTATTTTTTATTTTATTTAAATAATTATTTTTTATTTTTTCTATTTCTAAATTTATTTTTGAATTTAAATGATCTTTTATTTCATTTATTTCTTTTTCTAATGCCATATTATTTTTTTCGATAATTTTATTTTCATTTAAATAATTATTTTTTTCTTTATTAATTTTTTCTTCTTCATTTTTATTTTCTTTTTCTAATATTTTTATTTTAATTTTTTTATTTTTAAAAAATAAAATAGAAAAAATTAAAAACGTTGGGAGAGTAAGAAGAAAAATATATTTAATTATTGTATTTTTTATAAAAATAAATTGTAAAGTATTGATTAAAATTAAAATAATAAATAATATAATCATTTTATTTTTTAATTTATTTTTATTTTCAATTAATTTATTTATTTTTTGATTATTTTTTTCTAATATTTTTTTATTTCCATTTTCAATGTCCAAAATTTCTTTTTTATTTACATTTATTTTTTTATCATTTTCATTTTTTATATTTTCTTTTATTTTTATTTTTTCATTTTCTATTTTTTCTTGTTCATATATTTTTTTTATTTCATTTAAATAATTTAATTCTATTTCTAAATTCGAAAGATTTTCCAATAAATTATTTTTATTTTTTTCAATCTCATATTTTGAATTTTTGTATTTTTCTAATTTTATTTTTTCTTCTTCTAAATTTTGATTTTCACGTAATAATATATTTAATGGTTTTTCCCTAGATCTTTCTGTACCAATTTCTTCTAGTTGTCTTCTATTAATTCTATCAATTGCTCTTTTATAAGATACATTATCTTCTCCTGTTCCTACTAAGTTTGCAATTTTTTGTATTAATATATTTTGTTCGCTTTTGCCTAATTTCACTTCTTCTTGGTTTACCACAATCGTAGATAAAAATAAGGCTTCATCCATACCAGTTTGTTCATAAAAAAATTCATTTCCTTTTGATTTATCAATATTAAATTGTTTCGAAATATCTTCTTTTTTTTCATTAAATATTTGTGGATTTTTCTTTTTAAAATCTCTAAATACTTCAAAATTTTCATTGTTGTCCAATGCATATTCTATTTTACCTGAGAATTCTTCTCCTTCCCATGGTTTATATTTCTCAAAATTCGAATATGGTTTTCCATTTTTATTTTTCGATATTCCATACAACATATTAACGATAAAATTCAATATGGTAGATTTTCCAGCTTCATTTTGTCCATGAACTATATTAATATTGTCATCAAATGTAATTTCTGTATCTTTTAGTTTCCCATAAGCATTTATCTTTAATTTATGTATCTTCACGCTTTTTATCATTCCTTTCTTCATTTTTTCAATAAATTTAAATTCTCTTTATTCTAATGCATCAAACCCAATCTCAACTGCTTTTTCTATAATTTCTAATGCTTCTTCTCCGTGCATTTTCTTTTTCTTTTAATATTTCTTTTGCAAATAAACCTTTTAATGTATGATTATTTGCTATTTTTTCTAAGTCATATTGTATTTTGGTATGGTCTTTTATTTTGATAATTCTCTCATTTGTTACTAATTTATATAATTCATATTTATCAATTTCAAAATTTCTTTTTCCGATTAATATGATTTTTATTAATTGATTATCTGCTATATCTAAGTCATTGATTTTTTCAATTAATTCATCTTTTGAAATCATATCTGTTACATCTAATTCCATTTCTTCAAAATCATTTTCACTTAAAGGAATAAATTCTGTTTTTAATGCTTTACTTTCTTCTTCAATTTCTCCCACAATCATTCCATGTTTTCCTAATTCGTCAAATCCTAATGAAATTAAAGAACCTGGATATACAATTTTTTGATTTTCATATGTGTTATAATCCAATTTATGAATATGCCCAGTTGCTACATAGTCAAATCCCTTTTCTTCTAATAGTTTCCTAGATATAGAATTGTATTGTTTTTCTTCTAAATTAGCTCCATCAATGGTACTATGGATAACCAATATATTGGTTTTGGATGGATTTTCTACTGTCACATTTTCAATTTCACAATCTGTGCAATAGAAATCATCAAATCCATATCCATAGATATCAACATATTTTAATGCAATTTTTTCTATTTTAGAAGAAAATATATGAACATTTTCATTCCATTTAAATTGGTTATAATACGAATTTTTTATATATGGATCATGATTTCCTGGACTGATATAGATTTTTGTATTGGGAATTTCTTTAAATAAGTTATTAATATATTCTATAGTTGATTTTCTGATATATTGGTGTTCATACACATCTCCCGCGATAAATAAGAATTCTATATCATTTTCTTTTATATATTCAATTACTTTTCTAAATACACTTCTTTGTTCTAATCGTTTGATATCTCCCAAATTTTCTCTGTCTGACAAATTGACAAAAGGGCTATCAAAATGGATATCTGCTATATGTACAAATTTCATATTTCCTTTTCTTCCTCATTTCTTTATTTTTTTCACATCGCAACGTTAATTTATTCTTTTTTATTCTTTTAAAAATTTCTTTATAAATTACCTGTATTATGATTAAAATTGTATACTAATTATATGTTTTTTTCAAGTATTTGTGCGAAAATATTTTTGCCTTTATTTACAAAAATATTCCTATAGATCTCTATATACTTTTTTTTGAAATACCATGTAAGCAAATTGCATGAATAGATATATATACTTTGTTGTCACAATCATTTTATATTTGAAATATAAATTCATTTAACAAATTTTTCTGTGCAACGTTATTTTTTTATTGAATAGGAAAAATTAATTTTTCCTATTCAATAAAAAATGAACCCCTCTTATTAAACTTTTTGTCTAATAATTTGGGTTCTTTACATTAGCAAATCATTTATTTTTCACACTTATATTATCTATGTCTTTCTTTTTTTAGAAGTAATAATATATGCAGGTGTAGCAATGATCAATGCCCAACTAATAAAAACAAACACAAAATACGCTGTTGCAAATGGTGTTGATCCTCTTACGCCCTCAATATTAGCATATAATTCTCCATTTGACAAATATGCTGTAATTTCCTTTCCTTTCATATATGAATATGTATTAGTTACATTTTTCAATTCATATGTATCGCCTTTATAAGCAACTTTAACATCATAATCCGTATATGTGTATTTACGACTTACTTTTGTTTGTGACTCTGCACTGATAACTGTTGCTTTTACTTCCTCATACTGAACATCTATATGATCCATTAAGACTCTTAAAACAATTGTTAACATTATACTAATTATTGTTACAACTATCATAACAATATACGATTTTTTCATTTTACATTTTCCTTTATAAAATTATATTTTTTAGGAAATGGGTTCTTCTTTATATATAGAAAATAACCTATCCTTCATCTATCGGACCAAATAATTCATCAAATTTCGCTTCTAATTCTTTTTGTAGATCATACATATCATCCTCTTCTTTAGTAGGCTCTTGTGGTAAAACAGGAGCATCATCGAAACTATTTAAATCTAATGTATTATTTGCTTTTGATGTATCTTCTTTTTTTGTAGGCTCTACTTTATTAACTGCCTCTGATTTTTTTTCATCTTTTGATGATGCATCATCATCAAATAAATCATCTAAGGATTCTACTTTTAAACTATCTACCTTTTCTTTTTTCTCATCTTCTGGCACATATGGATTATATGGATTATATTTTCTCCATGGTCCTCTATCTATTTCTCCTATATCGTTATGGCTAATTTCAAATCGTTGCATTTCTTTTGCCATTGGATGTTTAAAATAATAAAATTTCTTAGCTTTTACAGGTTTAATTCCTTTTTCATAAATAATACATAAATCATTATCCATTCTTCTTAATTCATCTGGTGTCATCAAAGCTCTTGCCATAACTTGATCTGATACACTTTTTCCGGTTTTCCAGTTCTGTCTATCTCTATTGATAGATATACTATCTCTTTCTATTGTCTTTTCTCCTAAAGCTTTTGAGAAATATTCAACTGTTTTATAAGAGTTACTTCCTAAGAATACATGTGTATCACAGTTACCCATAATAGTTTCGTAAGATTTTTCATAAACAGCTTCTAATTGGTCTATATTTTGCAAAATAACACTAAATGATATTTTTCTACTTCTAGAAGTTGATATCTTTTTATCAAAATCTGGTATTTTTCCTATGTTCGCAAACTCATCTAGTATAAAGAAGGTTTGCTCTTTTAATGCTCCACCATTTTGATCTGCATAATCATATAATTGTTGTATCATTTGCGCAAAGAATATTGTTAATAAGAAATCATAAGCTGTATGTGTATCTGATGATATAACATATACTGCTGTTTTTTCATTTCCTATTTGTTCGAAATCTATTGTATCTGTTGAAGTTAATTCCGCAATTTCTTTTGAGTCAAATTTACCTAGTTTAGATTGCAATGAACTCAAGATAGAACTATATGTTTTTTCTGGTGCAATTTCAATAGATTTATAGTTCATTCTTGCTGGATGGTCATATGGCAATTGACTCATCAATTCTGTTAAAAGGTTGTTTCCTCCATTTGTATTGGCCGCCCTAACCAATTCTGCACAACTGGCTAAGTTTTGCTCTTCTTCTGGTCTGGTTGCCAATAAATAATAAATCAAAGCTTTTAATAGCATTTCTGCGGAGTCATCCCAGAATGGGTCTGAGCTAGCCCCCTCTGCTTTTTGTCCTTTAATAATAGTGTTTGCAATAACATCAACATCTAATCCTGATGCAACATGCATTAAAGGATTATATCCATCACTATATTCTGGTCTAACAAGATTTAGTACTTTAATTTTGTATCCATGAGCTTTTAAAAATCCTGCTGTTCTATCATATAGTTCCCCCTTAGGATCTGTAAATACATATGAACCTAACATTTGATAAGCATTGGGAATAGAATATGATGCAGACTTACCAGATCCAGATCCGTCCAACTACTAATACATTGACATTTCCCCTTTTGTCTACTGGTAAATAATTATTTTCTGCCAAAATAATTCCTTTATTTTTATTTAATATTTGATATTGTTCCCCTCTTTGGCTCCAATCACTAGAACCATGTTCAATATCTGTATATTCATTTTTGGGTGCTGATCTAACAAATCCAATAAAGAAAAACAGTGCGTAAAATATGGTTACCACCATCAATGTAGAAAAATAAGTTCCTGTAGCACCTTCTGTTAATACCTTTCCAAAAATTTGAAATGGGTGCATAATAGAGGAAAAAAATGTTTCTACACACACTGTTAAATCAAACGTTCCACCTTGTTTACCCATAAAAATACTATAGGCTATAGGCGTAACAAATACTATGGCTATAAATACCCATAGTATTGCAAATATTATAAAATTTGTTCTATTTCTTCTAATCGCTCCAGCAATTTTGTAATTCACATTCATTCACCTACTCTTTTGTTTATATCTCTTTATCACTTTCATCTTTTTTCATAGCACTTGATTTGTTTCTATTATTTATATCTTGCAATTGTTTTATGCTTGCAATTGCATCACTGGATTTAGCTGATTTTATAGCTGGTCCATTTTCTACTTTTCTTGTCATTGTTCCATCATCTTGTAATGTATTCTCTGTACTTTTAGCTGTTGCATCAATGACAGGAACACCTGGAAATTCTATATCTTTTTGATCATGTGCTATATCTTCTAATTCTTTCTTACCTTTTCCTAATTCCATAACACGTTGTACCAGATAACAATAACATAATACTTTATTTTCTAATTCCGAACTTTGCATTGGGCTTGGACTATTCATTTAAACTTTCCTCCTTAATCTTCTTTTTTGTCTCTGACTTCAAAGGCAAAATAAGGTTTGTTTGGTTTCAACTTACATTTTCCTTTTACTTCATTTGTTTTTTCATCAAAATAAAGTACAGGTTTTACTTCTTCTGTGGTTTCTGGGTCTATGACACATATTGGTCTCTTTAAATTTGGTGTATACTTAAAGTCTTTGATTTCTGTTTCATTTTCTGAATATATACTATCGAATTTCAAAGGCATTGGTTTTTTACTGATAGAAACTTTATTACCTTCCAAAACAGCAGTATTAACAACAACTCTATCTTTTCCAAAAGATAATATTACCAATTCATCTTGATCTACTGATGGGAAATCCACATAAAAGGTTTTTCTTGTCATATCACCTCTAATTTCATTTGTTGATTCTAACCTTTCTAAAACATATTTAGGATATTCCTTCATTAATTCTTTCGGAGTTTTTATGATTTGATAGATTACTGTACTTACTCCCTTTGGATCTGTAATACTAAAGCTCTTTCCTTCCCATGTCTCCATTTTTTTCCCTCCGTTTCTATGTTTTTTAATCCATAGTTTGTCATTTGTTTTATTTTATATAACATCCACTATTTATTTTACACGAAAATACATATATTGTCAATACATATTTTATGTAAATATGTATTTTTTTCCTTACTCTTTTCTTGGATTAAAGGTTGATACATGATTTAATTGTTCAAATATCTTCTTCTCTTCATTCGTTAATTTCTTTGGTACCATGATTTTTACTTCAGCAATCAAGTCTCCTCTTGAACCTTTTCCATCTTTATAGCCCTTACCTGGTATTCGTATTTTTTCTCCACTTTCTATACCTTGAGGAATATATACTTTTGTTTCTTCATCAATAGATTGTATATTTACTCTAGTTCCTAGAGCTGCTTCCCATGGAGTTACTAATAAATCTGTATACATATCACAACCTTGAAGTTTAAATTTTTTGTCGTTTTTTATATTAATTTTTATTAATAGATCCCCATTTTTGCCACCATTTAATCCTGGTTTACCTTGACCTATTAATCGTATTTTTTCACCATTTCTTATCCCTTGAGGAACAGTTACTGTAAATGTCTTCATTTTTCCTTCTACTGTTCTCAAAGATATTTTTTTATCTAATCCGTAAAAAGCTTCATATATGGTTGTATTAATTTCTGTTTCAACATTTTCACCACGTACAGGATCTTTACTCTTGTTTTCACTTTTCTCTTCATAATTTTGCTTTATATTTCCAAAAAACATTTTTACAATAGAATCTTTACCTTTTATATTAAATTTCTTATTTATCAAATTATGAGAATTCCAGATTCTATCATATTTTCTTTTAGAACTTGGCACAGATAAAATTCTATATGCCTCATTAATATCTTTTATACGTTCTTCTGCTAAACTATCTCCCACATTTACATCAGGATGATATTTTTTAGCAGAATTTCTATATGCTACTTTTATTTCATCAATAGAAACTCTACTCGTTTCTAGCCCCAAAATCTTATAATAATCTTTAAAAATCATTTGACATCCTCCCCAATAATCAGGTGTTTTTATTATACCATAAAAATAAAAAAAATCCATACTTTTATGGATTTTTTATGATACAATTTATGAATTGCAATTTTCTATTGTCATAAATCTTAAAACTTTAGAATATTCGTTATATAAAATATATTTCATTTTTCTTGTGCTAAATCAATTAATTTATCTAATAAATCATTATACTGTATACCTTCTGCTTCAAACAATTTCGGATACATACTTATTTTTGTAAATCCTGGTAATGTATTAATCTCATTAATGTAAATTTGATTTGTCTTATCTTCTACAAAAAAATCTACTCTTGATAAACCTTTTCCATCAATTGCTTCAAACGCTTTTACTGCTAATTTCTTTATTTTGTTTGAGACCTCTTCATCTAGATTTGCTGGAATGGTAATTTTGGAATCTTCATTTTGATATTTTGCATCATAACTATAAAATTTATCAGCAGGTTTTATTTCTCCTACACAAGATGCAATCACATCATCATTTCCAAGAACTGCACATTCTACTTCTTTACCTCGAATTTCCTTTTCTACTAAAATCTTTTTATCAAATTTTCCTGCATGTTGTATATATTTTTTTAGTTCTTCCTTATTTTCTGCTTTATTAACACCTACGCTTGAACCAGAATTAGATGGTTTTGTAAAAACAGGAAAGCCAAGTTCTTGATCTACTAATTCTACACTTTCATCTAAAGTCAATATTTTTTTCTTAAATTCTTTGTCAATATATTTATATTTTCCTTTATACTTTTCTAAATATATGTATGGTGCTTGACAAATATTTTCCCTACCAAAAATAATTTTGGAATATACTTTATCCATTCCAATTGTTGACGCTAATACGCCACAACCCACATAAGGCTTTTTTAACATTTCGAACAGTCCTTGAATGGTTCCATCTTCTCCATATGCCCCATGTAAAACCGGAAAAAGTACATCTAATTTTTGTAAATATCCTGTGATATTTTCTATTTTTTCCATGTCACACATATCTTCCTGAATCTCTATATTTTCTAAATTATTATATTGATACCATTCTCCACTTTTTGAAATATATATTGGAAAAATCTCATATTTATTTTTATCTAAATTTTTTAAAATAGAATTTGCTGACATAACAGAAACTTCATTTTCTGTTGACATTCCACCAAAAATAAGTCCTAATTTTGTTTTCAAATTCCCCTCTCCTTTTTGTTCTTATACTTTTTTATTTAAACTCTGTTCTAATTTTTTCTGCAATATCAAAAAATCGCATACCATTTGATGCTTTAAACAATACCACATCTTCTGGTTGCATCATTTGTTTTAATAATTTCACAATCTCTTCCTTATTTTCAAAATAATATATATGTTTTTCATCAAATCCATTTTCTTTTGCAGATTCCGCTATATATTTTGCATTTTCTCCACTACAAACTAACATATCTACATGATTTTCACATACAATTTCACCAATTTCTTTATGGAGTTGTACTGCAAATTTTCCAGTTTCTAAAATATCTCCTAATACGGCAATTCTTCTATTTGCCTTTATATGATTCATATATGCTAAACTTGCTTTTACAGATTCCACACTAGAATTATATGCATCATTGATTAATTTAATACCATTTTTTAATTCTATAACTTCCATTCTATTTTTAGTAAGAGAAAATGTTTCAATCCCTCTTCTGATATCTTCAATTTCTATATCTAACAATTCTCCAACTGCAATGGCACATAAACTATTTAATACGAAATGTTCTCCTCCTACAGGAACTTTTATTTTCTCGTCCTTGTGATTTAAGTTTATAACATATTCACTACCATCTTCATGTAGTTGAATTTCTTTTGCTTGTATATCACTTTTTTCATGGATTCCGTATGTTTTTATGTTTATGTTGTCTTTATTTTCTTCATACCACTTATGTAATAAATCATTATCATTATTGATAACCATATTCGGATTTTTTGCGCCATCTAGTATTTCTAATTTTGCCTTTAATATATTTTCTCTTGATCCTAAATTTCCTATATGTGATGTACCGATATTTGTGATAATACATATATTTGGCTTTGCAATCTTAGAAAGTAAATGAATTTCTCCAAAATGATTCATTCCCATTTCTAATACAAATGCTTCTATTTCTTTTGGCGCATTTAATATGGTAAATGGCATTCCTATATTATTGTTGTTATTTCCTATTGTCTTACATATTTTATATTTTTGTGCCACTACACTTGCCACCAAATCTTTTGTACTCGTTTTTCCTACACTACCCGTAACAGCTACAACAGGTACATTGTGTATATCTCTTTTATAACTTGCTAATTTGTATAATGCTTGTAAAGTATCTTCTACTTCTATAATCACTTTATCTTGATATTTATCTATATCCTGCTCACTATATTCAATATTTTGAACAATCAAGCCCATTGCACCATTATCTAATGCCTGTTTCCAAAATAGATTTCCGTCAAAGTTTTCTCCTTTGATTCCTATGTATATATCTCCCTCTTTGATTGTTCTAGTATCTTTTGAAAATTCTTTACAGATTTGGTTTTCATTTCCTACAATTAAATTCCCACCTGTACATGTTAATATATCTTTTATAGTTATATCTCTCACTTTGGTATCCACCCTTCCTAACGATATTTTGCTTTTTCTAACAGCTATCTCTATATCTTTTTTAGAATTATATGATGAATTTCTTTTTTTTGCAACTATATAAAAAAATTATGGATTTTCTGCACAATAAAAAATTAAATTTTATGTGAATAATATATGATTTTTCGACCAATTATGATATAATAAAAAAGACATCTGAAAAAGGAGAATTTTATGAGCACAAAAAATATGGAATTAGAAAAACCAATAGATAAAGTAACCTTATTGGGTGTAGAATCAGATTCTAAAGAAGAAACCAAAACTGAAAAAAAGGTATCACAATCTAAGGAAAAAATAAATACAGAAAAGAAAACATCTTTTTCAAAAGAAGAAACAAATCCTGTAAATGAAGAATTACCTCTAAAAGACGAAAAGGTAATTGAAAAAAAAGAATATCACCCAGTAGAAAATTATCATCCCGAAAATACTAAAAAATCACATTCCCATGTCATATGTATTTTGGGGATTTGTGTTTTGGTATTGATAATTTTATTATGTATTGCTTTTTTGATTTTTACTTTTATCAATCATCAAAACGAGAACATCATCTCTGGCGTTCACATAAAAGGAGTTGATGTTTCTAATTTATCAATGGATCAAGCAAAAGAAACTATACAAAATTATATCAATGAAAATCTGCCAGAAAATATTCATTTAGTACATAACGACTATGAAACAAGTATTCCTATCTCTGCACTAAATGTAAGTTTTGATATTGACTCTGCCATTGAACAAGCCTATGAGACAGGGAAATCTGGTAACATTTTTGAAAATAGTTTTATTGCTTTGAAAACAAGGTTTCGTCCAATTGATATAGAACCTACTTTGACTTTAGATGAAGAACAATTAAGAACTGCCTTAAATGATATTTCTTCTAAATTACCTGATACAGTTATTGAAAGTGGTTATTATATTGATGGTAGTAACTTAATCGTTACACGTGGTGCAGAAGGTAATGTTGTCAATGTCGATCAAATGTGTACATATATAAAAAATGGTATTTTAAATTTAACATTAAAAAATCGAACTTTAGATATTGCAACTGTTTCTAAACAACCTTCTGAAATTAATATTGAAAATATTTATAATGAAATTCATAAAGAACCAGTTGATGCATATTACACGCAAAACCCATTTGCTGTTTATCCATCTGAAAATGGTCTGGATTTTGCTATTTCTTTAGATGAAGCGAAAGAAATGCTATTAGAAGAAAAATCTGAATATGTCATCCCATTAAAGGTTTTATATCCAAGTGTAACAACAAATATGATTGGTACAGAAGCATTTCCAGATATGCTTTCAACTTATTCTACGAACTATTCTACAAGAGATAGAGATAGAACAACCAATCTACAATTGGCTGCCTCTAAGATTAATGGTACAGTCCTAATGCCTGGCGAAACATTTTCTTATAATCAAGTGGTAGGAGAAAGAACAATTTCTGCGGGTTATAAAGAAGCACCTATCTATGTGAGTGGAGAAGTGGTAGATGGATTAGGTGGTGGAATTTGTCAAATTACCTCTACATTATATAATGCTGTTTTATATGCAAATTTAGAAATTGTAGAAAGAAGTAATCATCAATTTGTACCATCTTATGTTTCAGCAAGTAGAGATGCTACCGTTGTATATGGTTCTATTGATTTTAAATTTAAAAATAATAGAGATTATCCAATTAAATTAGTATGTTCTGTTTCTGGCGGTATTGCTAGATTTGATATATATGGTTTACGAACTGATAATGAATATGAAGTTGAAATTTCTTCATATGTAACTGGTAGTACAGCGAATTCCATTTATTCAGAAGCTTATAGAATCTTAAAACAAAATGGTCAAGTAGTTCGTACAGAACTATTATCAAAAGACACTTATAAAAGACATTAAAAAGAGACTGTGGGGACGAATTCAGTTTTCCCTTTTCTTTGAAGTTGAGAAATAAAAAATATAGAATATAAAAAAATGAAACAATTTTGCGTATCTAAATTTGAATTTAGAAATTCTAAAATAAAAAAGTGAGGACTGCTCATTTTGCTTATGCTTTACAGCAACAATGAGAGAGGCTCACTTTTTTATTAAAGAATTTCTATGAAAATTTAGCTTATACAAAATTGTGTAATGACTTTATATTCTATATTTTTTGTTTAAATCAATTTGAAAAAGGAAAAACTGAGTTCATCCCCAAAATCCCTTTTCTACATTGTTAATACACCATTTCCTGTATCTGTAACAATCAATATATCTTCTTCTCTTCCATTTTCTGCATTAATATATACTAAAAATTTTTTATCATTAACTGTTCCTGTAAATTCATAACATAATATTTCTGTTTGCCATTCTGTTGGTATAATAGCCAATCTTTCACTTGTTAATTCTAATTTTGGATTTAAATTTTCTTTTGCTTCTTCACTTGTAATTTGTATATTATGAATGTCTCTTTCTGTATGATTATTTAAATACCCTGTTGTTTCTATTCCCAAAATATCTCCATTATCTAAAGCTACTTTTACTTTGATTAAGTCTGGATAAGCAATAACATCGTCTTGCATATATGCATAATTGATTGTTGTGATTCCTTCTTGTGTAATATAATAAGTTTCTTGCATATTGCTAAATCCTTTGTTTTCTAAAAATTCTTTTCCTTTTTGTGTTGCTTCCTCTTGAGATAAGATTTCCGCATTTACTTCTCTATTGGTATTCATATATATGACATGTCCACCTTTTTTGGAAATAGAAATATTCATATTTTCATCATGATTACCAGTAATTGAAAATGTATAAGCAGGAATCGTTGCATTTTCAGATAGTCCCAAACTAGATATTTCTTTTATCTTATCGTTTCCTATAAATTCTTCTACCATTATTTTTGCTGTATTTTCGTCAATATCTTCTCCTATTAATCCCTTTTTTTCAGTACTTGTCATATGTTCAGAATATGCTCCATCATAAATTAATCCAGAATATTCATGAAAATTCTCTTCTAAATTACTAAAACTTTCTTTTGATATATTATCCACTTGTTGTGCAAAAGCTACTGTTCCTTTTTTGGTTAATTCTCCCCACTCAAATCTTCCGTTATTTAAATCTTCCGATAATTGGTTTAAGGTGCTTTCTAATTCTGTACTATAGGTATGCAATTCTTCTAAATTGCTTAAATCTTCTTCTGTTAAACTTTCATTATATATATTTTTTCTAGATAAAGAATAACTATAATCACTTACTTGATTTAAGAATTTCTCTGTATTTTCTAATTCTTGACTAGCCACTGGTAACATACTTAAGTAACTTTGTGCTAAATTTGCTTCTCTCCATAAATTGGTTAAGGTTTCTGCTCCATGTTCTGGTGTTGTAGAAATTAATGATTTTGCTAAATAGGTTTCCACATTTTGTACATAATTAACCAATTCATAAAAAGCCATATTATATGAATTTTCTGAAGCCTGTCTATATTCCCTTTGTTTTTTATATAAAATGATTCCTAATATAGCAACCACAATTAAAAGAACAACAATAATACTAAGCATATGTCCTTTTTTTAATCTTTCCTTCCAATCCATTAATTTATTCATTCTTTTCCTTCCTTTCGCTATTTACAAAATCTATGTTTTCCAATTATAATCACATGAGGTCTTGACCATATCCAACTATTAGTCGCTGTATCTGGATTAAAATAATATACACATCCTCCTGTTGGATCCCAACCATTTAGAGCATCTTGTGCAGCTTTATATACTGTTGACCCCTCATCTATTGGTGCATTGATTTGGCCATCTGCTACAGCTGTAAAAGCTCCAGATTGATAAATAACACCTGAAATAGAATTTGGAAATCTAGAATCTTTTACTCGATTTAATATAACAGCTCCAACTGCAACTTGCCCCTCATATGGTTCTCCTCTGGCTTCTCCATTAATTGCTCTTGCCATTAATTGAACATCTGATGTATGTGAGCTGACTGCATAGCTAACATTTTGTTTTGAATTCTTGTTACCCAATGTAACCAATATCATATATAGCATTATGAAAATAATGCATAAACTTAACATTTTAACAATATTTTTCAAATTATCACCTATCTTTGTCATGAAATATCTAACATATCATTTCATCCTATTAAAAATTTTTTTGCTTATATCTTTATTTTCTCTTTTTTATGAAAATTTATTCCATTTTTTGAATTTTTTTTGTATTTATGTTAAAATTGAACTGCAAATAAATTTTAAATAATAAGAATATATTTTAAAAAAGGGAGATTGTTATGAAAATTCTAATTTTTTATGCATCATATGGTGGTGGGCATCTTAATGCTGCAAAATCAATTCATGAATGTTTAAAAAATGATTATAAAGATAAAAACATAGATGTAGAATTAATCGACTGTATGAAATATGTCAATAAGACCATAGAAAAAATAACGACAAAAGCTTACAATGAAATGGCAAAAAAAGTACCTTGGGCTTGGGGAAGAATTTATTCTGATTCTCAAAAAGGACCTCTTGCTCATATCACTAGCAGGTCAAATAAAATTATGGCTATTAAATTGTTAAAACTGTTAAGAGAAAAGCAACCTGATTTAATTATTTCTACACATCCTTTCGGAAGCCAAATGTGTAGTTATTTAAAAAGAAAAGGTAAAATTTCTGCAAAAATTGCAACCATTATGACAGATTTTGCTCCACATGATCAATGGCTAGTTGGTTCAGATTATACAGATTATTATTTTGTCGCACATGAAAATATGAAAACATATTTAAAGAAAAAAGGAATTCCAGATTCGAAAATATTTGCAACAGGTATTCCTTTATCTAGTAGATTTTTAAAAGATTTTGATAAAGAAACCATTTTTGAAGAATTAAATTTAAACCCAGAGAAAAAAACAATTTTATTTTTTGGTGGCGGAGAATTTGGACTAGGAAAAACGAGAACTGTTGAAATTTTTGAAGGATTTGTACAATATTGTAAAAACATGCAAATCATAGCTATTAGCGGGAAAAATGAAAAAATGAAATTGGCTTTTGATAAAATTGTTTCTGAATATCAGAGAAAAGATAGTATTTTTGTTTTTGAATATACAAGTCAGGTTCCAGAATTTATGTATATTTCTGATTTAGTTGTTACCAAACCTGGTGGATTAACCACAACAGAAAGTTTAGCTTCTCATTTGCCTATGGTTATTATTAATCCGATTCCTGGTCAAGAAGAAGAAAATGCAGAATTTTTAGTAAACAATGGGATTGCTGTGTGGATCAAAAAAGAAGATAATGTAAAGGAAATTTTAGAAAATTTATTTACACATCCAGAAACTTTAAAAGCCATGAAGGAAAATACAAAAAAATTGGCAAAATTACATTCTACCAAAGATATTTGTGATATTTTATTAAATACTTAAATGGGTAACGCGGTACATCTACAGATATACCGCGTTCATGTTATTCGGATTCATATCTCGGTTTAGACTCCACTCGGATTTCTCCATCCACAATACAGGGCGTCCAATCAGATGATTTTTTCACAAGCGGATCTGGAAATGTAATTCTTCCCTTTTCATCAATCTTTTTTACCCAATAGACTCTAACTCCCCGTTTTGGTTTTTCCGTTCCCGGAATAAGCCATAGTTCTTTGTTGTCATAGGCAATGAACACTTTCGTTGCTCCTTTTAGATTGGAGTTTTCCATTAGTTCCAAAGGAATTGTGAGCCGGTTCTGGTCATCTAACATGTTTTACTCCCCTTTCTACATTTTAATATCATTATTATATCAAATTTTTCTATTTTGTCAAATTATGTTAATCTATAATGTATGAGTTTTTTTAGCTGGGGAATTACCTAGATTTCAATATTTTTAAGCTCTAAGTTATAATTTGATTCAAATTT
>CALXEX010000031.1 GCA_944387445.1 uncultured Clostridia bacterium
ATAACTCTTTTATGTGTTCTCATTTCAAATTGTTCTCTTGAATCTTTGTCTTTGTGTGGAGAACGTAAAATTGTTACGATTTCTTTTTGTGTTGGTAATGGAATAGGACCTGATACCTTTGCTCCTGTTTTTTTAGCTGTTTCTACTATCTTTTCAGCAGACTGATCTAAAATTACATGGTCATAAGCTTTTAGTCTTATTCTTATTTTTTCACTTGTTGCTACTGTGTTTGCCATTGTAATTTTCCCTCCTTCTTAAAATAAATTTTGCTTGTGATAGCAAGGATTTGCTACCAAAATTACCGTGGCAAGTTAAAACGCACTCTGGTGTTTTGAATATTACCTATAAAAAAGCCCAAAATATGCATGATAATTCTGGGATAAGTGCTTCATATTTAAAAACTTACCGCCTGGTCTTTGCCATGACATACTCCACTGAAGTTCCCTCCATCCTTGTTTTCCGTAAGGACGTAGCCACATTCAGCTTCATCGCTCAATTCATGCTCATATATTATACAATGATTACTAAACGATGTCAACAGTTTTTACTATTTTTTTCATTTTTCACTTGTATTTTTTTCAAATATTCATATATGACACTTTCTACATGTGCTAAACTTTCATAATTCGTCATAAATTTTCCATCATGTCTATGTCTTACACTACTTCTTATAATTCGTATTTGCCTATTAAATTCTCTTCGATAGATTTTTGCCAATTTATTTTTGCTTAAACCAGATTTCCATTTTTGTATAATTTCTTCCTTTTTCACACTAACACCTCTATGGTTAGTGTTTACAATATATAACAAAAAATACTAAGTCTTTTCAAACTTAGTATTTTCATATTTTATTATATTTCCATAATAATTGGGATAATCATTGGATTTCTCTTTGTTTTCATAAAGATATAATCTCTTAAATTTTCTCTTGTAGCAGATTTAATGGTTCCCCAATCTCTGATACCTCTTTCTTCACATTTTTTTATTTCATGTCTTACGACTGATTTTACATCATCCATTAAGTTTTCAGATTCTCTTACATATACAAATCCTCTTGAAATAACATCTGGTCCTGCTACCACTTCTCCTGTTGCAGAATCCATGGTCAAAACAATAATGATTAATCCATCTTGTGATAAATGTTGTCTATCTCTTAATACAATGCTTCCAACATCACCAACACCTAATCCGTCCACAAGTACTCTTCCACAAGGTACTGTTGATGTAAATTCTGCTTTATCTTCATTAATTTCTAAAACTCTACCATTTGCCATCATAATAATATGGTCTTTATCAATTCCCATGCTTTGTGCTGTTTCGCTATGAGCAATTAATTGTCTATATTCCCCATGTACTGGAATAAAATATTTTGGTTTTGCTAAAGCTATGATTAATTTTTGTTCTTCTTGGCAAGCATGTCCTGAAACATGTACTGCTTCTAATGAGCTGTATACCACTTCTGCTCCTATTTGCATCAAATCATCAATAACTTTTGATACAAATTTTTCATTTCCTGGTATTGGTGTTGCAGATATAATTACCAAATCATTTGGTGTAATTTTTACTTTTCTATGATCACCCGCTGCCATTCTAGTTAGAGCTGACATAGGCTCTCCTTGACTTCCTGTTGTGATAATAACCAAATTTTCATCTGCATAACTATTAATCATATCAATATCTATGAAAATATTTTCAGGGCATTCAATATATCCTAATTCTCTTGCAGTTTCTATCATGTTTATCATACTTCTACCACAAACAGCAATTTTTCTATTGTATTTTACAGCACAATTTACAATTTGTTGCACCCTGTGTACATTTGACGCAAATGTAGCAACCACAATTCTTTTTGTACAATGCAAAAATAGCTTATCAAAAACTTCCCCAACAGAACTTTCTGACATAGTAAATCCTTTTCTCTCTGCATTTGTACTATCAGCCATTAATGCTAATATACCTTGATTTCCTAATTCCGCAATTCTTCCAAAATCCATAATTTTCCCATCAATTGGTGTATAATCCACTTTAAAGTCACCTGTGTGTAAAACCGTTCCTGCTGGTGTTGTAATGGCTAGCATAACAGAATCTGGAATACTATGTGAACTTCTTATAAATTCTACTTTAAAATTCTTTCCTAAAGAAATCGTTTGTCCTTGTACCACTTCATGTAATTCTGTACTTCTTAGCAATTTATGTTCTTCTAATTTATTTCTAATTAATCCAGCAGTCAATTTTGTTGCGTAAATTGGAATATTGATTTTTTTCAATAAATATGGAACAGCTCCTATATGATCTTCATGACCATGTGTAATCACTAATCCTTTTATCTTATCTACATTTTTCTCTAAATAAGAAATATCTGGTATGACTAAGTCAATCCCTAACATATCATCTTCTGGGAATGATAATCCACAGTCTACTACAATTATTTCATTCTCATATTCAAAAACTGTAATATTTTTTCCAATCTCATGTAGTCCACCTAAAGGGATAATTTTTAAACTTGATTTTTTAAAAATTCCTTCTGTTTCTTTCTTTCTTTTTCTTCTTGTTCTAATCGGTTTTACTTCTTTGTTTTCTTCCTTTTTTATTTCTGGCATATTTTTTTCTTGTGTGATTTTCATTTCTTTTGCTTCACCATTAAACTCTTTTTTCTTTCTATTATATGGTCTTCTTGTCTTTCCTCCTTCATTTTTTGTATTCTCTTTTTTGGTATTTTCTTTTCTTACAAATTTCTCATTGTTTTTTAAAATTTCTCCTGTCATAAAAACTCCTTTCTTCCTTTCCTTTATTTTATATTTTCTCAATTTTACTAAACTTATACATTTTGTTTTAAATTATATTGGGATTTTTTCGAACAAATTTATTGACAGAAATTCAAAATATAATTGACAAAAAAATACATTAATAGTATTCCTATATACATATAGGAATCTATTATAGTAATCTATAAATATCTTTTATTTTTATAGTTTTCTCTCTTTTGTATACACCGTTTACTATACATTCTTCTCTTAAATATATAGTCTCTCATTCTCATAAATTTGTTTTTAAAATCTCATTTTTAACAATTTTACTTTTATTATCTCATTTCCTAGTTCACTTTTAACAAAGTATTTATTTAATAAAATCTCATCCTTTAGCTCCTATCGAGCTAACAACTTGTTATATTTTACTATAAAATAGAAAAAAAGTCAAATTTTTCAAATCTGACTTTTTTCCTTTGTCCCTACTCATAGATAACATCATATGATGATATACCTAAATAATAAAGTGACTGTTTATCATAATTAATTTTTTCTCCTTCAGGAACTTTTATTCTTCTACTTATTAAACCATCGTTAGCATTGAAAATTCCCTTTTCAAAATCTGGCTCTAATTCTATTTCAGGACATTTTCCATTAAATTTTACATATTTTAGATTATTTCCTGAAAAAGCATCACCTTCAATAAGTGTAACAGATGCTGGTATCTCTAAATTTAGTATTTCATTTTTACTAAAGGCATCTCTACCGATTTTTTTTACTGTATTTGGGATATCTACATATTCTAAATACAAAAACGATGAAAAGGCATTTGATCCTATTTCTACTACATCTTTTCCATTTATTTGAGATGGTATATTTCCAACATTTCTATATATTTTTCCTTCCTCTTGTTTGATATTATATAGTTCTTCAAGTTCTTGTTGGGCTTGTGCTTTTACTTCTTCATCTGAACTTTCTAACCTCTCTATTAATTCTGGATTTTCCATAGATATGGTAAGTAGAATCCCCAAAGGTGTATACTTTCCTACTTCTTCTGTTACGCCTGTTATCTTGACTCCACCTTCTACATCTTGGTATTCATACCAACTTTCATCACCAAAAATCATGTCACTATCTTCTATTCTAATAATTTGATTATCTTTAAGATGATAATTATGTTTTGTGTCTGAAAACCATACATTTATGCTATCATCTGCATTATAGGTTACTTTTGTTTTTTCTGCTCCTACTAGATTATCTAATTCATCTTGAAGATCACCCACATTCCAATCTTCTCCTAGTCTATTAGCAACTGTTGCTATTTGTGCTGTACTAATTTGCTCTTTTTCTGTTGAAATAATAGTTTCTTCTTTCGCGTTATTTGCTTTTGTTAAAATCCCATTTTCTCCTGTTAATGTTACAATTGTTACACCTGCCAAAATCAATAATATGATAATGGTAATAACCAATGCAATTACTGTAATACCTTTACTTTTCCCAATCATACTACACAAGCCTATCACTAAATTTCCATTTGTGTTCCTAAAAATGTGGCAGCTGATTGTGCAACTTTCTTTTCTACTTCATTCATTTTTTGATTTGCCTCTTTAGACATTAATATAACCGTTCCTATTGTATCTCCATTAGAAATGATAGGATATACAACTTGTGCATTATATTTTCGTTCTTGATTATCATTTTTAGTAATTGGCATTGCCACATCACTATTTTCTTTACTTGTATACACTTCTTTATCTTCCATTAGTTGCTCTAGTTCTGGGCTTACATCTTGTTCTAAAAATTCTTTTTTAGATCCGCCTGATACCGCAATAACTGTATCTTTGTCTGTAATACAGGCAATATGGCCTGTTGTTTTGGATAAAGTTTCCGCATATCCTGCTGCAAATTCAGATAATTCTCCGATTGGCGAATATTTCTTTAATATCACTTGTCCTTCTCTATCTGTGAAAACTTCTAATGGATCCCCTTCTTTTATTCTCAAGACCTTTCTAATTTCTTTTGGTATAACAATTCTACCTAAATCATCTATCCTTCTTACGACACCTGTTGCTTTCATAATAAAAACCATTCCTTTCTCTGGGTACAAATCTGGTTAGAAAACTTTATCTTTTTTTAACCATTCTCCCCTTTTGTTTTATATTTTTGTTATACCTTTATTATTTCTTATTGTTTCTTTTTTATTCATATTTTGTCAAAAAAAGATTCCTTCTTTATATTTCTTCTTTTTTAGGAAACAAAGTTGGTTTGTATTTATCAATAATATACCCTAAATCTTTTGAAAATTCTTTTAACATTACAATTTTGATGGAAGGATCTTTTTCACTTAAATAATCATCAATAATTTGTTTTAATTGTTTGATATTTTTTATCTCTGCTTCAATTTGTTTCGCATGTTTATCAGCCCTATCTACTAGTTTTTCTTTAATTAACACAATATCCTCATTGCTGGCACAAGAAATTCTTTGAAACATTTGATATGGATCATAATATTTGAATATGGGAATACTCATACATTCTTTATCAAATTTTTCATAAAATTGTTCCATATTCATTGGAATACATGTAAAGATTTTCTCTGCTTTTTCTCTAAGCATTTTATCATGCAATTGTTCATTTAATGTATGAAAATGCTTCAAAATGTCATCCATGTCTTCAGCTACTTCTTCAATTGCTATTTTTCCTAATTCTTCATCTACGTTGGGACAATATTCCGATTTTAATGATGCCAAATTCATACCATTAAAAAATACATTTTTTATTGTTTTTAAATCATACTCAATCAATTTTTTCTTAGAAAAATAACTAAAATATGCATATATTTTTACATTATCAATTAATCTTAAATTGCCTTGTTTTACATCTTCCATAATATCTGCTATGACTTTATCAAATTCATCATCTGAAATTTTCCAATATTCTTCTGTCAATAATCTCTTATATGCTGGTAAGTTTTCTGTATCAATTGTATTTCTAATGGTTTCCATATTTTCTTTAAATATTTTCATATCAAAAATTCTAGTTCTGACATAATATTCTATAAATTTAAAAAATCTGTATTCTGATTTAAAATTATAATAATAATTGCTATCAAATTCTTTGATGTAAAATTGTTTGTTGTCCATTAAGATTCTCGAAGATACCAATATAGAGTTATATTCTTCGTTATCTTTTATATTCATAAATTTGTCTTTCGTCACTTTTCCTGCTTTAATCTCAAAAGATATGGCTATAGTAAATATCAACATGGTTTGTATAATTTTCTGACTAGTATTGGGATAATTGTTATCAATCATTTCATAAATCTTTTTAAAATCATTTAAAGCATGTTTTAATATTCTTAAGTTTCTCGTTCCACTTCTTTCAAATGTTGAAATAATCAGCCTTGTATTTTCCCTTAAAAAACGAATATATTCTCCATCATTTTCATAGCGCATTAGTATGCCATTAATAATATAATCAAATTTAGGTGCATATTCAAATGTTTCGCCAATTAATTTTTCCTTTATTCTTTCATAATCATTTGCTTTATCAAAAACATTTTCTATTTTTTGTTGAATTTTTTCCACAATAGGTTTGTCTGTATTGTTTAATTCATCTTGTTTATCTAATAAATACGTAGCAATAAATGTTTTCATCTCTAAATTGGAATTTTTTAATTTCATTGACAATTCTTTTTCATTACAAATAATGATGGTTTTGATATGATCATGTTCAACAAAATTATTAATATAGCCTAATATATCAATCACATCAACATTTGCTCTCTCTAAATCATCAAAACAAAGAACCTTATCCTCTGTTGAAAAAAATTCAGCATAATCCACTTTATCTCCACTTTGCGTAACACCAAAAAAGTTAGCCATGTCAATTCCTGTTTTTGCATATTCTGGTATGGTCGTTTGCTCATGAGAATCCATATATTTTCTTAAATTTTTATCCATCAATTGTGTTGTTTCAATAAAAATTTTTTTACTTATTTCTTCTAAATTCGATATTCCATATAAAGACATATATATGGTTCTATATCTTCTACCATTTAACTGCATAGATTCTATTTTTTTCTTAATTTTGTGATTCCAAAAATGCGTTTTTCCGCGAGCCCCATTCTCCATTTATCATAATAGCATAGTCTGTATAATCTGATCTTATATAATCCAAGATACTTTCTACTAAATCTTCCATTTTTCCCCCTTGGCTTTAGTCTATTTCTATGTATTTTTTATATGCTTCTATTATCTTCGTATTTTGATTAAATAATACAGAATATACCAAATATTCTTCCCAAATAACTATTTCACTTTCCTTTTTTTCTTCTAAATAACTATACTCTTTTAAATAAATTTTTAACCCTTCTAATTTCTTATTAATTTCTTCACCTTTTTCAGTCCTCACATATGGACAATTTTGATTTTTTATTGAATATACTGCATAAGAAACGATTAATATTAATGGATAAAAAAACATTCCTAATAATGATATTACCATGATTAAAAATAGTAAAACTGGTAAAATTCCTCCTTCAATCTTAAAATTCCCCATTACATTTATGGGGATAAAGGTTACAGAAAATATTGCAAACAAAGATAGAAATGCTTTAATGATTTTCTTTTTCTTTTCTTTATTTACTTCTTGTATATTTTTTATTAATCCCTTTTTTAGAGCATCTTCTGTTAATTGCTTTTTGAATTCTGCATTATTCAAAACAACTCTATCCTCTTTAATATGATTAAGAATATAGGTTTCATTGCTTTCCAAATTCGTATCATCTAATTTTTCATTTGTATTTTTCTTTATAACACCCTGCTCCATTGTTATAAAATGATTTTTACTTAATTGTAATAATGATGCAATAATTGTACTTGGATATTCTATCTCAAAATCATCTATAAAAGACAAAACAGCAGGTGAATATCCTTGTAAAATTCCTCTATAATATTCTTTTGTTTTCTGAAAGTCATTTTTGCTTAATTTTTGTTTGCGATACATTCTTGTTCCTATTTTTATTCCTATATATATAACGACAACATATAAATTTTTGATAATCGTCATAACCATATAAATAAATATTAACATGATAGACATTTCTATAAACTGACTTGTCGGTACACTTCCATTTTTTAGCGCTTCATTCATTACTGTAAAATCCACTTCTTGTACAATTGTAACAATGGTTGCAATTATCATATACATGACAAAAATAAAATCTATTGTAAATATTTTTCTTTTTTTCAACTATATCCCCCTATTCAAATTCATTATTTTCTTAGTCTTTTGCTATTGTAAATACATCTATTTTTTTAGGCATTGCTTTTTGTAACATTTTACAACATTCATTTACTGTACTTCCTGTTGTATAAATATCATCTATTAATAAAATTCGTTTATTGTTTAGTATTTCTCCATTTTTTAATTCATATACATTTTGTATATTTTGTTTTCGTTGTTCTTTATTTAATTTACTTTGTTCTGTTATATGTTTGATTTTCATCAAACAATTGGTTTGTAAAGATATTTTTACATCTTTACTTATTTTTTTTGCAATCAGTAAACTTTGATTATATCCTCGTTCCTTCATTCGCTTCTTACTAATAGGAACTGGAATAATGATGTCATATGTTTGTAGTTTTTGAAATATTTTTTTGTTTTTTAAAATAAAATTTACCAAGCAAACATATATATATGATTTTTCATGAAATTTGTAATCTAAAATTATTTTTCTTATTAATCCTTCATATTTAAAAATATAAATTAATTCATCAAAATACATATTTTCTAAATCTTGATGACATATACTATTTTCGGCTAACTTTTTTAATTTTATGCTACATTTGGGACAAATTCCTTCATGATGAAGTCTTCCACAAATTCCACAAACCTGTGGAAAAAATAAATCCATTATATTTGTTATATGTATAATTCTTTTTATCACCTCTTCTGATACTACAAATTTTTTAACTTATATTCTAATCCTGTATTTCTTTTCTTGCTATCCACATTTTGAATCATGAATTTTACAATTTTTTCACTTCCGATAACAATTAATAATTTTTTTGCTCTTGTGATTCCTGTATATAGCAGGTTTCTAGTCAATAAAATTGGTGCTGATGGTGGAATTACCATAATTACCACATCAAATTCACTTCCGTTGTGCTTTATGTATGGTTATTGCATAACTATGTTCTATTTGCTCTAATTCTGTATAGTCATAATATGCTGTTTTTTCATCATCAAATTGGATTTCAATAATTTTGTTTTTTTCACTTACTTCTTTTATCGTTCCAATTTCTCCATTAAACACACCTTTTCCAACTTCTACTTCTCCTGTCTTTGTTTCTTTTTCCCAATCCATATCATAATTGTTTTTTACCTGCATAATTCTATCTCCTGTTCGATAAACAGCTCCCATGTTTGCTTTTTCAGGTAAATCATATATATTAGGATTTAATCGTTCTTGTAAAGCTTTGTTCAATTCTCTTGTTCCCAGCATCCCTTTTTTGGTAGGGGTTAAGACTTGTATACTTTGGAAAAAGTCATAATCTCCATAATTTTTTAATCTTCCTGTACATAAAGATAGTACTTGTTCTAATATCTTCTCTTGTGAGGATTCATTGATATAGAAAAAGTCGTCCATCGTTTCTTCTGTATAATCCTCATCTCCTTTAGTTATAAATGGTTCTCCATTATTCACTCTATGGGCATTTAATATGATTTTTGATTTGGCTGCTTGTCTGAAAATCTTGTCCAAATGTACTGTTACTACTTTTTCAGATGAAATCAAATCTTTTAATACACTTCCGTGGTCCTACTGAAGATAATTGATCACAGTCTCCTACTAAAATCAATTTGGTTCCTCTATAGATACATTTTAACAAATAACTCATTACAAACATATCTACCATGGATAACTCATCAACAATAATTAAATCTGCGTCAATTGGTGCTCCTTCATATTCTGTACTTGTTTGATAAAAATTATTTTCATCTATTTTTCCAATTTCTAATAATCTATGTAAAGTAGATGCTTCTTTACCAGTTGTTTCTGTCATTTTTTTAGCTGCTCTTCCTGTAGGAGCACATAATACTACTTTATTTCCTTTTTGTTCATAAATATCAATAATACTTTTGATAATAGTTGTTTTTCCTGTTCCTGGTCCACCTGTAATGATGGTTACATTATTTTCATTCACCAACTCGATGGCTTCTTTTTGTTTTTCTGATAACTCGATATTAGAATGTGCTTCTATCTTTTTTAAAATGGTTTGTATGTTTTTAATTTCTTTTACATTAGATGCTTGTTGTAAACGTTTTATTCGAAGTGCAATTTCCTGTTCTGTGTAATAAAAATTAGATAAATAAATCCATGTACCTGTTCCATCATTTCTTTCTTCTATGACAATTTCATCGTTTGCTCTTAACTCAATTAATCCATCTTCTACATTTTCTGTCATAACATCTAATAAAGAGATGACAAATTGAATTAAGTTTTCTTTGATAACACATGCATGACCATTATAAGTTGCTCGAATTAAAGCATATTTAATACCACTTCGAATTCTTTTATCATTATCATAGCGAATCCCTAAATCTAATGCCATTTTATCTATTTGCTTAAAATCCACACCTCTAGCAATATCAATTAGAATATAAGGGTCTTGTTCAATTTGCTCAATGGCATTAATGCCTAACAACTCATATACTTTTTTGGCAAATTCTGCACCAATCCCAAATCGCTCTAAAAAACCGACAATTTGCCAAACTTCCCAATTTTCTAGAAAGCTTTCCGCAATATCTATCGCTTTTGATTTTGAGATTCCTTTTACTTCTGCCAATCGTTGTGGTTCTGTTTTGATAATTTGTATCGTATCTTCTCCAAATCTACTAACAATTCTTTTGGCTAAAGCTTCTCCTACCCCTTTAATATTTCCATTAGCTAAATATTTTTCTAATGCACTTACTGTTTGTGGCATTAACTTTTCAAAAGTTTCTACTTTAAATTGTCTTCCATATTTTTTATGTTCAACAAAATTTCCAATGACTTTTAAATTATCTGCACTTGAAACAAAAGGTAAATAGCCCACAATTGTGGTTTGTTCCTCTTCTGTATCAAATTCTGCAATCATATAACTATTTGTTTCATTGTAATAAATGATGTCTCCAACTTCTCCTACTAATTCCATTTGTATCTCCTAATCTTTTTTTACTTTATTCTTAGTTTAAAAAAGAATTAGTATATTGCTAGGCAAACGAATTTGAAATTTATGAGACGTACTCTTGTACGTTGATTAAATTTCAAATGAAGTTTAACGACGCAAGATGCTGATTATTTTTTAAACTAACTCTTCCATTGCCATCCTATATTCTTCCTCATTAGGTGCTTTTCCATGCCAACCAACTTGATTTTCCATGAAAGATACCCCTTTTCCTTTTATGGTTTTAGCAATTATACAAACTGGTTTTCCTTTTATATGTTTAGCTACATCAAAAGCATCTAATATTTCTTGCATATTATGTCCATCGATTTTGATAATCTCAAATCCAAAACTTCTAAATTTTTCATCTATTGGATATGGACTCATAACTTCTTCTATTGTTCCGTCAATCTGTAAATTGTTATTATCTACAATCACACAAAGATTATCTAGTGCGTATTTTTTTGCAGACATAGCAGATTCCCAAATTTGTCCTTCTTCAATTTCTCCATCTCCTACTATACAATATACTCTATAATCTTTATGATCCATTTTTCCTGCAATAGCCATTCCTACAGCAGTTGATAATCCTTGTCCCAATGAACCAGTTGTCATATCCACTCCTGGTATTTTATTCATATCTGGATGTCCTTGTAAATAGCTATCTAATTTTCTAAATGTTTTTAAATCTTCCACTGGAAAAAATCCTCTATTGGCTAAACAAGCATACACAGCTGGTGAACAATGTCCTTTTGATAATACCACTCTATCTCTATCTTCCCATTGAGGATTGTTTTCGTCAATATTTAATTCGTTAAAATATAATACTGTTAAAATATCTGCTACAGATAATGAACCTCCTGGATGACCAGATTTGGCATTATACACCTCTTCAAGAATCCCCCTTCTTACTTCCTTTGCCATGTTTTCCAACTCTTTTACCTCTTCCATTTTCATCACACACACCTCTCTTTTTTTATCTTTTTATACTATATCATGATATGAATGATTTTTCTAGCTTTTTGATAGAATTCTCTTTTTTAATTTTCTTTTTCTGTTTTCTTCATTGACAGTTCTGAAAAACAATGATAAATAATAAGTATTAATAAGATATTTAAGTATATTTTCTTAATAGAAAAATCGATTTTTCTATTAAACAAGAAAGGAGTTATTCATGTTAGAAGATTATATAAAAAATACAAAAAATGAAATGATTCAAAAACTTCAAGAACTAATTCAAATTCCAAGTGTATATTCAGAATCTAAAAATCCCTTAATGCCTTTTGGTGAAAATTCCAATAGAGCATTAGAATATATCCTAGATTTAGGAAATACATTAGGATTTAGAACAAAAAATGTAGATGGCTATTGTGGATATATTGAATTTGGTGAAGGTGAAGAAATGCTAGGCATTATTGGACATTTAGATGTTGTCCCTAGTGGTGATAATTGGACTTATCCGCCTTTTTCTGGTACAATTTTTGATAATAAAATTTATGGTAGGGGTGCAATTGATGATAAAGGACCAGTCATTGCTTCTTTATATGCCATGAAATATGTATTAGATAATTGTAAAGTAAATAAGCGTGTTCGATTAATCTTGGGGCTAAATGAAGAAAATGATTGGAGATGTATCAATTATTATAAAGCACATGAAGAATCTCCTACCATTGGATTTAGTCCTGATGCTGATTTTCCTTGTATCTATGCAGAAAAATCTATTCTAACACCATATTTTTCAATGAATTATGACCCTAATGCAAATGCACCAATTACTATACAAGAAATCGAGTGTAATCATAATCCTGTTAATGTTGTTCCTAAAATTTGTAGTACTATCTTAAAAATTGATTCTTCTATTATGATGGAAGATTTTATAAAAAATATTAAAAAGATATTAGCAAACTATGATTTTGATATTGATATTTATAAATTAAATGATGAAGAATTAAAACTAACTTCACATGGGGTTGGTGCTCATTCTGCTCACCCTGATCTAGGTGTAAATGCCATTTCTCGATTGGTAATTGTTCTAGATGAATTATTTAAAACATATCATTGTTCTATAGAATTATTTGATTTCTTTACCAAATATATTCATACAGAATATGATGGCAAAAGCTTAGGAATAAATTGCAAAGATGAATCTGGTACATTAACTTTAAATGTTGGAAAAATCATTCTTGAAAATAACATTTTAAAAATAGGATTAAACTTAAGAATTCCTATTCATACTTCCATTGAAGAAATTGAAAATAAATTTTTAGATGATTTATCTGATTATAAAAATATATCTTATAAAAAAGTAGGTTCAAAACCAGCGTTATATGTTCCAAAAGATAATTACTTAGTAAAAACACTATGTGATATTTATAATGAAGAAGCCAATTCTTATTTAGAACCTATTGCAATTGGTGGTGCCACCTATGCTAGGGCTTTTGATAATTGTGTTTCTTTTGGAGCCAATCTTCCTGGCCAAAAAGATATGTGTCATCAAACAGATGAATTTATTTCTATTGATAATTTACTATTCGCATGTAAAGTATATGCAAAAGCGATTTGTGAGTTAGGAAAATAAATTTGTATTTATATGCTCCTTTTAAATTTAACGTACCTTTTATAAATCAACAATTGGTTAACAATTGTTGATTTTATTATATTTTCGTGCTAAAATATTCATTGGTGAACATAAAAAGTATTTGCATTAAAGGAGGATACCCAAATGAATGAAGTTATACTCAGTTGTACAGAAACTGGTGAAGAACGGATATTTAAGAATAGCCGTACCATGGATGAAAACTTATCCGAGATTAAGAATAAGGTTTATGAGTTAGGTGGATGTTTCAACCCTTATCATAATCCCATTCAAATATTGATTCCGACTGACGAGTCTTTCCGTGAATTAACATGTTTCATTGAAACTCTTCGTCCAGCTAATTCGATTGAAAAAAATTCGATACGGTTCACCATTAATAAAGGAACACGGAAAATATCCGAGTTTGAAAAAACTGTTAGGCTGTCTCAAAACTGGGACATCATAGTCTCACATGTAAAAAAAAGTGGAGGTATCGTCATTGGAAACACGTTTGATTTTCCGGACTTACAAAAAGCTTCTGAATTTATCGTGAGATTCACCAGAGAATTTATCATCTAAAACTCCATTCTTAGAGAATACAGTTTCTCATCAAAACTCCTACCCCCTCAAAGCATTCTGCTAAGAGGGGGTTTTCTTATTCCATAGAAAAATCGGCTTTTATCTTGCCCACACATAAGATTTTTCCATATTTTTTATCGACCAGTTGGTAATTGTTGATTTACCCATATTTTTATGTTAAAATGTCCAACGACAATAGAAACATTTATATGCATCAAAGGAGGAAAAACATGATGATTATTATCATTACATGCAATGAAACTGGTAAAAGGCGGATATATAAAATCTGTCAACCTTTAGCAGAAAATCTTTCCTGGCTTCAGGAGAAGGTAAAGTTATTTGATGGAGATTGGCTCACTTCAAATGATTCGATTCAGATTAGCATCCCATCAGATGAGTGTTTTTGTGATCTTAGGCTTTTTATTGAACTTACCATTGACGACATTTGGATTATAATTGACACTGGGAAGATTATGTCTGTTTTCAGAAAAACACCTATTTTGTCTAAAAAGTGGGAAAAGATTACTTCTCATGCAAGATTATATGGTGGTACGGTTTATAGAAACACATTAGCATTTAAAAAGCATTCAAATGCTTCTGCTTTTGTCAATCGTTTCTGTGACTTGTTCATCATCTAGGAAAACTCCTACACCCCTCAAGGCTCTCTGCCAAGAGGGGTGTTTTCTTAGTATTTGTTTCATATTTTATTCTTGTATTATTCTTGTTCAAAGATTTGATTAAATTCTTGTTCATTAATCTTTTCTTTTTGTAATAGAGTTTCAGCAATTTTATCTAGTTTATCTCTATGTTCTTTTAATAAAGTCATCGCGTCATTATATGCTGTATCAATTAATGTTTTTACCTCTGCTCCAATTTTATCTCCTATATTTTCTCCAAACATTTGCATTTCATAAGGTTCTTTACCTTGGAAATCAATTGGTCCTAATGTATCACTCATACCATATTTTGTTACCATATCTCTTGCAATTTGTGTTGCTACCTCAATATCATTACTTGCTCCAGTAGAAATATCATCTAATACTAACCTTTCGGCTGCTCGACCACCTAAAAGAGCAATTAATTTTTCTTGCATTTCTGTTTTTGAAATATAATATTTATCTTCATTTGATTTATACATCGTATATCCACCAGCAACACCTCTAGGGATAATAGATACTTCTTTAACATTGGTTTGTGTTGGCAAATATCTACTAACAACAGCATGTCCAGCTTCATGATAAGCTGTTAGGCGTTTATCTTTATCTGATATCACTCTTTCTTTCTTTTCTAGTCCCACTGTTACCTTCTTTACTGCTTCTTCGATATCATCATTTTCAATTTCTTCATGTTTATTCTTTGTCGCTACAATTGCTGATTCATTTAAGATGTTTTCAAGCTCTGCACCTGTAAATCCAGCTGTATCTTCTGCAATACTTTCTAGATTAACATCATCTGATAATTTTTTATCTTTACTATGAAGTTTTAAAATTTCTAATCTACCTTTTAAATCTGGATTTGGTATGGTAATTTGTCTGTCAAATCTACCTGGTCTTAATAAAGCTTTATCTAGCATTTCAGGTCTATTGGTTGCAGCTAAAACAATAATTGTTTCTTCTGAACCAAATCCATCCATTTCTACTAGCAATTGATTTAAGGTTTGATTATTTTCTGATTCTGCGCCATTATTCGAAGTTCTTCTTGAACCAATAGCATCAATTTCATCTATAAACACAATACATGGTGCTAATTTTCTAGCTCTTTCAAATAATTTTCTAACACGAGAAGCTCCTAATCCTGCAAACATTTCAATAAATTCTGAACCACTCATAGAAATAAATGGTACATCAGCTTCGCCTGCAATAGCTTTGGCAATTAGCGTTTTTCCTGTTCCTGGCTTACCATATAAAAGAACACCTTTAGGAACTCTTGCTCCCATTTTCGTATATTTTTCTGGTCTTTTTAAGAAATCAACAATTTCAATTAATTCTCCTTTTTCCTCTTCTAATCCTGCAACATCATCAAATCTTACTTTTGTTTTTCTTTCTGTTTCATCATATACTTTTCCCTTTTCTCCAATTCCTTGCATTTTAAATATCATGATAAATAAAGCTACCATAATAATTGTTGGAAGGATTGAAAACAATGTATTTGGTAATTGTGCAAGAAAACTTTGTGGCTTTTGAATTAATTCTATTTCATTTCCGTCTGCAACTTTTGTTTGAATTAATGTAATAAATGCTTCTGTGTCTGGAATAATAGCTGTCTTTTCTTCTTCCTCATTTCTAATTTTTATTTTTGCTGTTCTACTTCCTGTTGTTAATTCTACTTTTTCAACATTCCCATAAGAAATTTCTTTAATTAAATCTGTATATGCTAATGTATTTTCATCTTCCTCTTCATTATTTTGATTGTAAAGAATGATTCCTACAATAACTATAACAAGTAAAATAATTAATCCGATTAATGATAAAAGTAATTTTTTGCTTTTTTCTTTTTCGTTATTTTTATTCTTATCTGTATTCATATTTTTTACTCATTCCTTTCTTAAGTCCTTTCCTTTCTATGCATTAGACCCTTCTGGTTCATCATTTTTTACATTTCCTTTGTTTTCCTTTTTTTCTTCTTTTTTATCTTTTGAATCTTCTTTCTTGTCATCTTTTTCATTCTTTTTATCTTGTGTTTTTTCTTTTTCTTTCTCTTGTTCTTCTAATTCTTTCTTTACAAGTTGTTGTGCTTCTACTATTTTCATCACTTCTGCTTGTTTTTTGATTAAATCTGTCTTTAAAATAAATATAGCTGCTAACAAATAAATTGTCGCTACTGTTATATACATAATGCTAAAATATTCGATTGTAAAATTAAAGACAATATTTACAATTAAATAAAGAATATTTAATATTGTTGAAAGTGTTAATGCATAAATGGCCATATTAAATATAGGTACAAATCTCATTTTCATTTTCAATACCCAGATGGTGAAATATCCAACAATACCAATAATTAATGCATACCATAAAGTATTTATAAAGTACATGGCAAAACTATAGATAAATAAGCTGATAAATACACTAAAATACAATGTATTAATTTGCCCGTTTTGTACATAATTTACAACATCTTGTTTATTAAATTCTGTTAAATTCATACTACTTAAAGATTCTTGATAGTTATAAGATACTTCTCCAATCATTGTAATATTTTTTAAGACAACTCTATTTTTTAGAATTAAAGCACCTACTCCATAATCATTAATTTGATTTAAATATTGATTAATCGTTTCTTCTGAATCTGTATTGGTATCTACAATAATTTTTCCAAATTGTTCATTTTCTATGATAATTGCTTCCTCTGAATCTACACTTAACATTCCATCACTGTATGAAAAATCCGGAAATTCATTTTCAAGGTAATTTGTTCCTTCATTGATCATTTGATATGTTTGATATAGTGTCCATACACTCAATACAATTGCTAATAGGACTACCAGTTTTGCAATATAAGAAACTGCTTTTCCTGTTCCTTCTACTGCCATCTCTGGATATTTTTCTATATTAAAAATAGAATATTTTACTTTTTTAAAAAATCCCATCCCTTTTAATTCTTTATATTCTTCTTTCTTTTCTTCTACATCATTTTTTTTATCTTCTGAAGCCATTATCTGTACTCCCTTCTTATATTAGAATCTACGTACTTCGGATTAATATCCAATATTGCCTTTTCTCCTATCGTTACATTTTTATCTGTCACATCACAAGCAATATGATATGTTCCAATTCTTCCTAATACTTTACACTTATTATCACCAATTTTTACATACATATTTTGCTTTTTAAAGAAATCTTTTATATCTCTTACAATATATCTTAGCTTGTCCACCCATCGAAACATATCTCTTCCTGTTTCTATATTGATTCCATCCATATATCCTACTGGAATTAAAGCTATTTTGGTATCTTTTTTTGTTGTATATGTATTAGAATATCCAATATTAAATCCTTTTGGCAATTCTTTTATTTCTGATACTTCTGCTTCCAAATGTGCAATTCTTTTTAATCCTAAGTTATTTCTAAAAGCAATTCTTCCTAAAAAAGCAGACCCCACTCTTACCGCATTTAAGTGCATATTTGGAAATTTAATAAAAGCGGATGAATTACAAATATGTAACATGCCTGTTTTTATATCATTCATCTTTAATACTTCAATCACATTCATAAATCTATCAAATTGTAACTTTGTATATTTATCATCAAAAAAGCTAACAGAAAAATGCGAAAATGTACCTTCGATTTCTATATTTTCTATTTTCTTTAATGCCTCTACCATGGAATCTCTATCAGAATAGATAAAACCATATCTTCCAAAACCTGTATCTATTTTTAAATGTGCGCGTATTTTTTTCTTTTCCTCTTTTGCTATTTCTTCTGCGACTTTAATATCTTCTTTTGATCCAATCGTAATGATAATATTATTTTCAACTAATTTTTTTACATCTTTTTTGATTGCTGTTGAAGATAACATCAAAATATCTTCTTTAATACCTGCTTCTCTTAATTGCAAGGCCTCTTCTACTGTCGATACCGCAAAAAATGAAATGCCATTATCAATCAATAGCTTTGTAAATTCTACTAATCCTAATCCATATGCATTTCCTTTTACAACAGCAATAATTCTTACTTTTCTTCCATTATCATCTGGTCCATTGATTTCTGCATGTTTCTTTATTTGTTCTATATTATGCACTAAATCATTTTTTTCTATAACTAAAGCTTTCATTTCTGTCCTTTCTTTTGGGACGTGCCAAATCGTTTCAAAATGAAACCAAAAGGACAGTCCCCTTTCACTTATACACTTTGCCATATTCTATTTGGCACAACCCTAACCTACTTTTGATTTAAACTTTTTCTCTTTAATTGTCTTAGTGTTCTAAAAGCTTTTTCTGAAAATTTATATAATCTATATTTTAATGGTTTAAAAGGATAATATACTTCTCCTATAAATTCTGTAAATGTAGCTCCAAATCCTTTTTTAAATCTATATAGTCCATATTGTGGATGGCTTTCATCTACAACACCTGATACGCCTCTAAAATCATAAATATCATCATGTCTTGCAATTGCCATTTTAATCATTTCCCATTGTAGTAAATAGTTTGGCATTAGGTTTCTATGCTTATTACTACTTGCACCATATAAATACCATGTTTTGTTACCATAGAAAATTGGAATAACACCTGAAATAGGTTCTCCGTCATAATATGCCATAAGAACTTTCATATGTTCTGGTCCTAAACAATCATACATTTTTTCAAAGTACTCTAATGGTCTAATAATAAAACCATCTCTTTCCCCAGTTTCCACCATTATCTTATGGAAATCTTTTAAATCTTCTTTTGTTCCATCTTTTACAGTTACACCTTTTCTTCCTGCTAATCTTATATTATATCTCCATTTTTGGTGAAATCCTGCCATAATTTCTTCTTCTGTTTTCCCTTTTATATCTAAACGAAATACATATCTTGGTTGTATTTCATCTTTAAAATCTTTGGCATCATCTTTGATTTTATATCCTAAATCTGTAACGACTTTTCTAAATTCTTGGTCATCACTTACAATATCTGGTTCTGTTCTTAAGACAAAAGCATTATATTTTTTTGCTAATTCTTTTGCACCATCTGTTAATTGTTTCATAACATTTTCATCATGAATATCACAAACAGGTCCTCTTGATGAGTACATCATATTTCCAAATATAGGCATCTTTCTTACCCATACACATAAGGAACCAATGATATTTTTATTTTCATCTTCAGCCAATATGACTTCTGGTTTCCAGTTTGGCTTTTTTACCTCAGCCCATTCTAATGATTGTTGAAAGTTACATCTTTCATGTCCTTCTAAAAATTTTTTATATTCTTCTTTTGATTTTTCGTCTGTTACAAATCTCATGTTTTTCTCTTCCTCCTAGCTATTTGCAATACATGAGTATTTTACACCAAGATATCGTTTTTTACAAGTAATTTATGTTATTTTTTGGTGAATTCTTGACGAATATTGATTGCTTATCTTCTACTTTTAGTATATACTTTATTATATTGATTAACTTAGAGGAGGATCTTACGATGTTTATATTAGCCCAAATTTTAGGTGGCATTGCTTTATTTATCTTAGTTTTAAGTTTCCAAAAAAATGAAAAACAAGCTTTATTAAAATACCAAATTGGCTCTAGTATTTTCTTTGCCGGACAGTATCTATTTTTACAAGCTTATACAGGTTGTTTGATGAATTTTATTTGTGTTTTAAGAAATATTCTATTTAAAAAATATGATAAAAAACAAGTACCTATTTACCTTCTTATATTTATCGTTTTTATTATGCTTATTTTATCTTTATTTGCCTATAATGGATCAATTAGCTTACTCCCTTGTATCGCTTGTATATTATATACCATTAGCATTTGGCAAAGTAATTTGAAAGTTACAAGAATCGTTGAAGTCATTTCTTGTTCTTTATATATTATTTATAATATCAAGGTTTTAGCTTATGTTGGTTTAGTTTCTACTATGATTGAATTAATTTCTGCATTAATTGCTATTTATCGATTTGATATAAAAAAAGATTACAAGTAATCATATTTACTTATAATCTTTTTACTTTATAAAAGCACTTTATCAATTTATTTGATTCTGCTATTTTTAAAATACTTTATCTGGATTTGGAAGTGTTTCTAGCTGAATATCTTCTACAGTTTTACTTATAGGAATAAGATATATATTAAAATCCCATATATCTTCACGAGTTGTTAATGGAACATCTACATATATGATAATATCTACTTTTTTATCTGTAATTTCAAATTTATTGATTTCAGGATTAATCCCTGCTTCTATAACCAATAAATTATTATCTCTAAAGAAATCATCATCGAAATTATAATCTTCCTCTTTACTCTGAACTTTATCTAAGATTTCGTCCAATCTTGTTTTTTCTGATACTACCTCATATTCTTGCCCTTCATCTACTACTTTTGAATTATCGTAATTAGTTGAATATGTGATTGTATAATAATTCTCATTGTCTTCTTTATGATAAATTACATTTTGTATATTTTTACTATTTTTTTGTGAATTTATCACAAGAATACCTATTATTACAATGATAATGAATAAAATGATACTTAAAATTATTTTACTTTTCTTTTTCATATTTTTTCCCCTTTTTTATATTCGGTAGTGTCAACTAAATTCATATTTTATCTAGTTACACTCCTGTATTTTTAAGGTTTTTATCATTTTTTTGTAATAA
>CALXEX010000032.1 GCA_944387445.1 uncultured Clostridia bacterium
ATTGTACTGATATGTTATATTCAGCGAGAATTAATTTTAATTATTTAATAATGATTTTATCATAAATTAAATACAATTTTTATAAATTTTATTACATATAATTAAAAATAATGATATACTCTTTATAGCTTGATTGTTTTTTATATCAATCGTCAAGATAGTCAATGACGAGTTGTAAATTTCTACGTCATTGGCACCAATAACAAATCTGTTTCAAATTAATCGAATAGATGAATACGAAAATCAATCAGAAATGGTTGATTTTTTTATATGTTGATACAAATTATGAGGATAGGTCATAACTCATAGAGATTAGGATAAAATGCACCTCCGTTTAGACTTTAACACAATAGCTTTTTTATTGTGTTTACTAAACGGAGGTGCATTTCATTATTTCATGTTTTGTGTACTAGAAAACAATGTTGTTATTTCTGTATACACCAGAACTTTCAATTGAATTGAACTCACAGATATCAAAGATAACTTTTCCATTATTATCATATTCAAAAAAATCAACGCAGTAAGATGAAGGAAAAATAGATATTTCTGATAATTGTTTTATTTTTCCTTGGATTTTTTCAATGACATATGATTCAACATCTACTAAATCATCAGAGGATCTAGATATGCACAAGATTTTTCCTTTTACAACGAAAACTCGCCATTCCCGTTTTCCATAATCATCTTTAATAATGGAAAGAGCATCTGTTACCAATACAGGTGTCGAGTCATCAGATATCAACATATTCCCGCCAAACAAACTGTGTCCTACAAAAGAAACCAAACATTTAGAGTCGCCCATTTGTACAATCTGGCAGATGTTTGAGAATTGTTTTTTTACAGTTTTTAAGAAAATTTTATTTCCAAATTTTTTCTCATAAAAATGAAGATTGTTTTGAACTTCTCCAAATGTAGTACGGAAAAATTTTCTTTGAACATCAATATACTCAAACCAATTTTCAACAATTTTTGAATCTGCTCGTGTAACAATGGAGTTTCCACCGTTGTTTTCAATTGCATTAAGTAATTGTTCTGATTCTTGAATTCTACACCTTGGAAAAATTTCTTTTCCCTTGATATCAATAGCATTGCCATTACAATCAATAAAAGTTTGTGTTCTTAAATCAAATAATAACAATTTACCTTTTTGTTTTGCTAGCATTACGTCTTCCTGAGATATTTGGTAAAAAAATCTTTCTCTAGAATCAGTGTATTGCTCTAGATTAAAGAATACCGAAATATCTCCAGTTCTTGTTGGAAAACAATAGTAATCCAATGTGATTCCTCCTTTGATGTATAAATTTTATATATGAAAACCCAACATAACAATGTTAGGAGAGCAAAAGGAAATATATATTAATAACAATCTGTTACGTAAAACGTATTTTACCATATTTTATATAATTTTTCAACTTATGAACAGATAATTCCTCAGATTCTAGAAAATGTAAATTTACAGGAATATTTGAAAAATACATAAATTGACATAATTCTTGATTTTGACTATATTTTATGGTAAAATTTATAAAGTTTATTTTAATATTACAATTTAATAAGATTGGAGTAAGTATTAGTGGGAAAGAAGAAATCAAGTGGAATCAAATACAAAAGTGAGGAAGATGTATATGAAGATTTACAAAGATTAATGAAAGTGTGGGAAAAGAAGGGTACTCAAAATTTACGATCAAAAAGAAGTTATTTAAGTTCGCTAAAAACAGATTTTAGATCTCTTAGAATTTGCCAAATTGTATTTTCAAAACCAGACATATTTAATCTCGAAGAAGAAATTAAATACATACCAAAGGAATTTATGTCAGAAGAATTTTTGATTCAAATGGTTTATGATATGCCTAAATTATTATGTTCAAGAGACGAAAGAGGTCCTAGAACAGTATCGATTCCAGAAGAAAAACAGACTTTACCAGTATTAGTAGCTTTTGAGTTAGGAAAAAGAATATATGAAAAGTTTTCTGCTATGCAATGGGGACAGTGGGGAGAAAAAATACCATACACAGATAGGGCACTTGAATTTAGAAAAACAATTACAGACATAGCAGATAAAGTAGAAGATAAAATTGGAACTAATAATTTAAAACATTCACAAGCTTTAAAAAAAATAGATGAAAGAGATGCATTTATTAATCAATTAGTGACTTTAATACAAGAGGAAGCAGGTTCAGTTGTATTACAGCCAGATAAACACTATAAGCCAAAATATACAGATTTTGATTATAATTCTGATAAAAAAATGCTAATATTAGTATCTGGTTATGCAGATTCTGGCAAAACTACATTTTCTTATTATTTAGCTAGTACCATAGATGGTGCAATTTGTTTTGATTCTGATCAACTATTAGAAGACAATTTATTAACTTCAGAGCTTTCACAATTAATAGGACCAGAAAATACTGTAGTAATATTTTCAGATTTAGATGCATTTGATTTTTTTGGACCTCAAGAAATAAGAGATGCAATGGGAAATGCTAATATATTAAAAGTATATATAAAACCATCTTCTATAAAAAGGATGTTACATCATTCTAAATATAGACAGCGGAGCTGATATCGATTCATATACTGCTGATTTTGAAACTTTTCATAGAAAGCATAATTCTGGTATGGATATAACTGTTACAAATGACTATACAAAAGATAGTATGTTAAAAGGCTGTGACGATGTAATTGATATGATAAATAAGATATTTAATACTCAGAAAGTAGCTAAACCTTTTCATAGAAAATCAGATAGTGACTTATTAAATGAACTGGGAGAGTCAAGGATAGAAGAAGGAGCTTCTCGAGTAGAAAATTGTGAATTATTTAGGTCACAGAAAAAAGAAGTAGAAGATTTTGAAAAATAAGAAGGGTAAAAATGATAACATCTAAAACTTATAAAGAGCTGTATGAAATATTAAGCTATATGGATAAAGCAACTGTGATGAAAATTCCTATAGAGATATTACAGACTATAAAAAAGAAAAAAGATAATAGATATATAACCAAGATAGATAAAAATGATATATTTAATGAAAAGAACGTTAATAGAGAAACTATTGATCTATTATGTTATTTTTATAAACATTATTGGTACAGATAAATCTTTATATTGTCATATATAAGCAGTAAATTAGAAATAAACAAGAAAAATATGGAAAAAGTATGTTAAATGACTATGATTAGATATAAAATAAGGTGAATTTACATAAATAAAATGTAAAAAAAAGCCAAAAATATTTACAGTTAACATAAAAAATGATATAATTAAACGAGTACATTGAAAATTTAGAAAAAATCCAATTTCACTTTTATAAGGAGGAAAAATTATGATATTACCAATCACAGAACACAGAGAAGAAATCATTGAGGCAGTTAAGAATCATTATATTACGATTGTTTCTGCTGAAACAGGATCTGGTAAATCTACACAGATTCCACAATATTTGACTGATTATTACAGCCAAGTAGTTGTGACAGAACCGCGGATCATGGCAGCCAAAACGTTGGCTAAGCGTGTAGCGGAAGAAATGGAGGCAACACTTGGAGAAGAAGTAGGCTATATAACAGGCTATGACAAATGTTTTTCTCCGTCGAGCAAAATTTTATATTGCACTGACGGCCTGCAACTGATCAGAACAATATTTGGCCAGAATAACAAAGCTGAAAATGTTCTGATAATTGACGAATTCCACGAACAGAATCTCAATATGGAGATTCTAGTGGCATACTGCAAACTGATGAAAAATCGGTGGAATACGAAAGTTGTGATTATGAGTGCAACTTTAGACACTGAACGACTTTCTGGTTTCTTTGGCGATGATATTGCCATATTACAGATACCAGGAAATCAGTATGATGTTACCGTTGAAGAACGGCCAGAATCTGCACTAATTGGCACGATTCAAGAAAACATCAATGCTGGCAAAAATATTTTGGTATTTGTTGCTGGCAAAAAAGAAATTGCTGATGTGATGGAAGCATTATCCGAAGAGGATGCTACGGTCTTGCCATTACATGGCGAGTTGGATTGGGAAGAACAGAAAAAATGTTTTTGGAAATATCCTAATCCAAAAGTAATCGTTGCAACAAATGTTGCGCAGACATCGATAACAATACCAGATATTGATGTTGTTGTCGATACTGGAAAGCAAAAAATATCAATGGCGGAAAATGGAATTCAAGGATTGTTCTTGAAGGACATAAGCCGTTCTGATATTCTGCAACGAAAAGGGCGTGCAGGAAGAACAAAATCAGGAAATTATTTTCTCTGTTCGAATACGCCCATAAAGGAACGTGCAGAACATTCTATTCCAGAAATGAAAAGAAGTATTTTGGATAGAGTTGTTCTGCAAATAGCCGAAATTGGCTTAGATGCAGAGGAACTGGAATTCTACAATCAACCAGACAAGGAAGCTATAAAAATAGCCAAAAGAGAGCTGAAAGCTATTGGAGCACTTTTCAATAACGAAGTAACAGAGATAGGACACAAAATGGTGAAAATACCTGTTTCTGTTCAATTTGCTCGGATGATTGTAGAAGCCGAGAAATACGGAGTAACAGAGCAAGTGATAAAAATTGCTTCAATTATCGAAATGGGAGGCCTTCTGACAAAAGAAGGAGCCTATTTGGATTTTACATCCGAAAGGAAAAGCGATTTGCTTGCTGAACTTGATGTATGGGAAATAATTAACAAGATGGATGTCATCGATTTTAAAAATCTAGGCATCAAAAAGAAAACGTTCTTTAGGATTAAAGAACATATACAAAAACTGAAAGAAGCTCTGCAAGGGATTGTGGAGATGACCAATTATGGTGGCAGAGAAGCAATCTTAAAATCTTGTCTGTGTGGATTGGTTTCACATATATATGTCAAAAAATATGACGGCTTCTGCGATAACGATGGAACCAAACTACAGCTCGATAAAAGGAGTTGCCTGTCATTTTGGGAGCAGATTGTTGTGGGTATCCCCAAAACAATCGAACTTCCAGACCGGTATGGAATGCAGAGAACTTTGGATCTGCTAACATTTGCAAGTAAAATTGATGCAAAAACATTATGTGAGCTTGCTCCGGAGAAAATTACTGAAGAAAGTAGTTTACGGTATTCCAGAAGAGAGGATGCAGTTGAAATTACTATCAACAAAATCTTTGCTGGAGTGTTGGTGGATACTGAAATCTCCTATGATAAAAACCATCCGGCATATGCTGAGCTTAAAGCAGAATTTGAAAAAGAGCAAAGAGAGTATGGCTCTTCTTCAATGTATTCTGCTAATCGCCAAGGTGTAATTGTTATTGGCGGGAAGCAGTTTGAAATCCGGTATAGCTATCTCAGACCACCTGTTGTAGAACTGGATTTAGAGACATTATTTACAACAGGTGAAAGAGAATTTTTTCTTGATTCTGGAAAAAATGTATATTTTTGTACAACTATAACAGGTGACAGAATAGAGAAAAACATTGTGGCATTAAGGAACGCTGTAGAAATAAAACGTATTAGAACAATACGTGAAAGAAGACAGAAGGAATATGATTCACTCAGGATAAACACCCTGGATGATGTCATTAAAAATGCTGGAAAATTTGGCGAAATTGAGCTTACCAAGGATAAGGGAGGCTATGGAGATGAACCAATTCTAGTATATGGAACCCTTCTTTTAAAAAAACACACGGTAAGTGCCAAGCTTGTTGACGATGAAGCGACTGCTCGTGACAACACTCTAGAAGCTCTTCAACATCTTTTTATGAAAAAGATTGAAAAGCAATATAGTGATAACAAATTTAGTCATCAAACAACAGGTAAGAAAAAGAAAGAGCTTACCAAATCTGAAATGGAGGTGAAACTGGATTTTTATTCCCTTGTAAGGGAACTAATGCTGAATCTCAGCATTGACAATGTAACAGAAAATTTGGAATTCCTAGAGGAATATTACCAGGAATTAATGCAGTAAGAATTTGAAAAACATAAAAGCTATCAACCATTGTTGGTAGCTTTTATGTTTTTTATTCATTATTTTGCAATTTTATGTGAAGTGTAGTATAATAAAAAATAGCATAACCTAAAGAGGTTTTGTGTAGCAACTGTTGACACAGCCTCCCTATTGGGAGAAAGGAGGGACAAGAATGCCTTATATTGACACAGAGGAATATAAAAAGGCAAAAGAGGAAAGGGTGCGAGAATGCAGAGCATGGAAAACTACAAGACCTGAATGCAGGTATGATGAACAGGCTTGTATAACATGTAGACGCAGGAAAGAATGCAAATATGGCGAAAGCAAATTTCTTGCATCTCTGGGGCTCTAAGTGAGGGGAGGGCATTTCTAGAAATGCCCTCTCTTTCTCTATTATATATACTTGTAACTTTAAGTAAAATATTGTAAAATAATAAGGATAGGATTTGAAAACTTGTAAAAGTAGGAGGAAAGAATATGGAAATTGGATTTTATGCAGGGAGCTTTGATCCATTTACAAATGGGCATTTACATGTTGTGGAGAAATCAGCCAAACTATTTGACAAAGTTATCATAGGAATTGGTGTTCATCCAGATAAAAAAAGAAGATACGATAAAGAAATTATGAAAAATGCTATAGAGAAGGTTATTGCAAATAGAAATCTTACAAATGTATCTGTGGTTTGCTATGATAATCTTTCTGTTGATGTAGCATTAGAACATCATGCTACGCTTTTAGTAAGAGGGGTTAGAAATGGTATGGATTATCAATATGAAGAAACCCTAGCATCTATTAATGAAGAAATTTCAGGATTAGATACAATCTATATTCGAGCTGGAAGTTTAGGAAATATTAGTTCAAGTATGGTGATGGAATTATTACAATACGGAAAAGATGTATCAAAATATTTACCAGAAGAGATTATGGAAGTTATTAAAGATAAGTATAATTGATTAAGATGGAGCAAGAATGCAAAAACAAGAGTGTTCTTTATATCACTTGTTGTAGTTGTAATCGTATGTATGACACAGATTTTATAAAAAGATAATTCATTTGGAAGTAAAAACTGATATAAGATAGAAAAGTCTTATATCAGTTTTTCAATTATTTACTTTAGTTATATAGTTATATTTTTATATATTGTTTCAATAAAAGAATCCATGCTTTCCTTTGTATAATCATTATCAAAAATAAAATCAAATGATAATTTAGAATAATCTAAAGTAGCAGATTCTCTTTTCTTAAGATATTCTTCAGAAATATGGTCTCTTTCTATTATTCTTTCCTTTCTTACTGTATCATCAGAAGTAACCAATATTTTCATGTCACACATATTCCAAAATTTTACTTTGGGAAGTAAAGCCCAATCAAAAATAAAGTATTGTTGCTTTTGCAACAAAATATTATCTAATTTTTGTTCCATATATTCCCATGTGATGTCTGTTAAAATTTGCATCTTATCTGTATCACTAAACACAATATTACCTAATTTTTTTCTATCAACATTTCCATTATTATCTAGTAATCCATTGTCAAATACATTACAAAGCTTTTTTGTAATAATAGGGTCTGAAGTTGCCTGATGTCCGATTTTATCAATATCAACATATTGTCCATTTAATTTTTGAGCTAGTACTGTCGCAATGGTAGATTTTCCTGTTCCTGTTTTACCTGTAATTCCAATCAATTTCATATTGAAATCCTCCTTAATATTCGAAAAAATTATACCATTTCAGATAGAATAATGCAAATGTCGCATCAACAAACGAACCTAATGCGACATTTTATCAAATTTTTGCTAAAAACCTTGTAAAAAGTTAAAAAATATAGTATTATATTAGGGTAGAATATGAAAGGAGAAAACCGATGGAAAAAAGTTTTAGTGAAAGTTATAAAGAAGCAGGCGTAGATGTAACAGCAGGATATAAAGCAGTAGAGCTAATGAAGAAAAGTGTGCAAGAAACATATACAAAAGGAGTTATGTCAGACCTTGGAGGATTTGGGGGTCTTTTTAAGTTAGATATAAGTGAAATGAAAGAGCCTATTTTAGTGTCAGGAACAGATGGAGTGGGAACGAAACTAAAATTGGCTTTTTTGCTTGATAAACATGATACCATAGGACAAGATTGTGTAGCCATGTGTGTAAATGATATTGTTTGCTGTGGTGCAAAACCATTATTCTTTTTAGACTATATATCATTATGGAAAAACATTCCTGAAATGGTAGCAAGTATTGTAAAAGGTGTAGCGGATGGATGTAAGAAAGCAGGATGTGCATTAGTTGGTGGAGAAACAGCAGAAATGCCAGGACTATATTCTGATAATGAATATGACTTAGCAGGATTTAGTGTAGGTGTTGTAGATAAAGCCAAAATTATCAATCCTGATAATATTCAAGAAGGAGATGTAGTGATTGGTCTAACATCTTCAGGAGTTCATTCAAATGGATTTTCTCTAGTTAGAAAAATATTTCATGTCAATGAAGAAAATTTAAGAGAATATAGAGAAGAATTAGGAATGACATTAGGAGAAGCATTATTGACACCAACTAAAATCTATGTAAAACCAGTTTTAAAATTAATAGATGAAGTAACCGTAAAAGGAATTTCTCATATAACTGGTGGTGGTTTCTATGAGAATATGCCAAGAATGTTAAATGACAATGTTTCATTAGAAATCCAAAAAGATACATATCCAGTACCAGAAATCTTTAAATTAATTCAAAAAGAAGGAAACATCCCAGAAAGAGATATGTATAATACCTTTAACATGGGAATTGGTATGGCAATCATTGTTCCAGAAAGTGATAAAGAAAAAGCATTAAAAGTATTAGAACAAGAAGGCGAAAAAGCATATGTGATTGGAAAGGTGGTTAAAGGAAACAAGGAAATAAAAGTGATATAAAATAAGGAAAATTGAATATTTAGTAAAAATGTGATATAATATCTATAGGAAACTTTATAAAATAAGCAACGCCCTGTAGGGCAAAGGAGGAGACAATGAGAAAATTTGAAATGGCAGACAACCGGAAATATGTCAGGCTTGTATGCCGTGGCGACAAGCTTGAAAGGTATATCACGGATGACAGGGGAAACCCGATCATCTCTGATAATCCGAAAAAAAACGTAAGCTTTAAAGTTTGTGGAAACACAAACATGAGTATCTGTGATGGATACGAGCAGAGAAACGAAAAACTCTATTCGGGTGATAGGGTTAAAGTTTTCTTGAATGGATGTTTTGCTGTATATCCATCATTCTTCTCACTAATAAGAAAAATGATGGATCAGATCTCAGAAAAGACAGACAGCAAACGAACGGAAACCAAATACGGAATCCGTTTGTAGTAGTAATCAAGTTTTTTCAGCAGGAAAACAGGTAGATATTATATAGGCAGTTATTGTCAAATAATATCTGCCTGTTTTCACGTTTAAGAGGTGATATGTATCCTTATATAATTTGGCAAAAATAATTGGCTTTATAAAAACTAATTTGAAAGGAGATTATTATGAAAAATGTAATAATTACAGGTTCAGCAAATGGAGTGGGAAAGGCAATAGCTAAAATGCTCAAAGACGAAAACTTAATTTTAATTGACGTAGATGAAAATAATTTAGAAAAAATAGCTATAGAAACCAACTCCGAATATTATGTTTGCGATGTTTCAGAAGAAGAACAAATAGATAAATTTGTTAATGATATTAAAGAGAAGTATGAAAAAATAGATTGTTTAATAAATTGTGCAGGAATGTGGATTTCAGGAGATATGTCCAAAGTGGACGAAGAAACTTACAAAGAAATGAATGATTTAAGCAGAATTAAAAAAGTTATTGATACAAATATATATGGAACAATAGCAATGATAAGGTCAATATTTCCAATAATGAAAAAACAAGGATTTGGGCAAATAATTGATATTAATTCTCAAAGTGGAGTTATGTGTGAACCACCATATCCTATATATAATGCTACAAAAACAGGAGCAAATGCATTCAGAAAAGCAATACAAACAGACTTAGCACAAAATAATATAAAGATAACAGATGTATGTCCAGGTCTAATTCAAACCGATTTTTATAAAAGAGCAAATGATCCATTACCTGAAAATATAATGAAGAAAGGTTTAACAGCAGAAGATATAGCAAATACTGTAAAATTCGTATTTGAATTACCACATGAAATAACAATACCATGCATAGAAGTAAGAAATATAAAAAATTATTAATAAAAATTACCAAAATAAAGGAGGAATTATTAAATGGTAAGAAGAATTTATGTTCAAAAAAAACCAGGATTTGATGTAGAAGCAAAAGGAATCCTAGAGGATTTAAAAGAAAACTTACAGATAAAGGGATTAGAGCAAGTGGTTATCTTAAACAGATATGATGTATCTGGAGTGGACGAAGAAAGTTACAACAAAGCAAAAGCAACTGTATTTTCAGAGCCACAAGTAGATGACTATTTTGATGAAACCTATACATTTGATCAAAATGACAAAGTATTTGCAGTAGAATATTTACCAGGACAATTTGACCAAAGAGCAAATTCATTAGAAGAATGTTTACAAATCATCAGCGGAGGAGAAAGACCAACTTGTAAATCTGCAAAGGTATATATCTTAAAAGGAAATCTTTCAGATGAAGAAGTAAAAACCATTAAGAACTATTTAATCAATTCTGTAGATGCCAGAGAAGCAAGTTTAGAAAAACCAGAAACATTAGAAGATAATTTAATAGAGCCAGAAGATGTACAAGTTGTAGATGGATTTATTCATATGACAGATGATGATACAGAAAAATTCTATGAAAAATATGGTTTTGCTATGGATATTGCAGATTTAAAATTCTGTCAAGAATATTTTAGAGATACAGAAAAAAGAGATCCAACCATGACAGAAATGAAAATGATTGATACATATTGGTCAGACCATTGTAGACATACAACTTTTCTTACCAGATTAGAAGAAATTGACATAGAATGGGATTTATTAAAAGACATATATGGAAAATATATAGAATCTAGAAAATTTGTATATCAAGATAGAAAAAAAGATATTTGTTTAATGGATGTTGCAACAATTGTTGCAAAAGAATTAAAGAAAAGAGGTGTCTTAAAAAATCTTGATGAATCAGAAGAAATTAATGCTTGTAGCATTAAAGCCAATATCATGGTAGATGGAAAAGAAGAAGAATATTTAATCATGTTCAAAAATGAGACACATAACCATCCAACAGAAATCGAACCATTTGGTGGAGCTGCAACTTGTTTAGGAGGAGCGATTCGTGACCCATTATCAGGACGTGTGTATGTATATCAAGCAATGCGTGTAACTGGTTGTGGAGACCCAAGACAAACAATCGAAGAAACATTACCACATAAATTACCACAAAGAAAATTAACAAATGAAGCTGCAAGAGGATACAGTTCTTATGGAAATCAAATTGGTTTGGCTACTGGACAAGTTGCCGAAATCTATCATCCAGGATATGTAGCAAAACGTATGGAAATTGGAGCATTAGTAGGTGCAGCACCATCTAAAAATGTTATTAGATTAAGACCAGAGCCAGGAGACAAAGTCATCTTACTTGGAGGAAGAACTGGTAGAGATGGTTGCGGAGGCGCAACAGGTTCATCTAAAGCACATAATAGTGAATCTTTAACAAGTTGTGGTGCAGAAGTACAAAAAGGAAATGCACCAGAAGAAAGAAAGATTCAAAGATTATTTAGAGATCCAGAAGTAACTAAATTAATCAAACGTTGTAATGACTTTGGTGCTGGTGGTGTATCAGTTGCTATTGGAGAATTAGCAGATGGATTAGAAATTAACTTAGACAAAGTACCTAAAAAATATGAAGGATTAGATGGTACAGAACTTGCGATTTCAGAATCACAAGAAAGAATGGCGGTAGTTGTTGCAGATAAAGATGTAGAAAACTTTATCAATTTAGCAGAAAAAGAAAATATTGAAGCAACCGTTGTTGCAAAAGTGGTAGAAGAACCAAGAGTAAAAATGTATTGGAGAAATAAAGTCATTGTTGACCTTTCAAGAGAATTCTTAAATACAAATGGCGATGTAAAAAATGCCAATGCCAAAATCACAAAACCGTTAGATGCAGAAAACTATTTTGCAAGTAAGGAAGTAAGTGACATAGAAAAAACATGGAAAGAAACCATTACAGACTTAAATTGTTGTTCACAAAGAGGATTAGTAGAAAGATTTGATAGTACAATCGGAGCAAACACAGTTATTATGCCATTTGGTGGAAAATATCAATTAACACCAGCAGAAGGTATGGTAGCAAGAATCCCAACATTAGAAGGATATACAGATGCAGGAACAATCATGACATATGGATATAATCCATATATTGCAAGCTGGAGTCCATTCCATGGAGCAGTATATGCAATTGTAGAATCAGTTGCAAAATATGTAGCACTTGGTGGAGATTACAAAAAAGCATATTTAACTTTGCAAGAATACTTTGAAAAATTAAGAAATGAGCCAGAAAGATGGGGAAAACCATTAGCAGCATTATTGGGAGCATATTATGTGCAAGAACAATTACAAATAGCAGCCATTGGTGGAAAAGATAGTATGTCAGGTTCATATAATGAGCTAGATGTACCACCAACATTAGTATCTTTCTGTATCGGTGATGTAGATACAACAAAAGTCGTTTCAAATGAATTCAAAAAAGCAAATTCAAAAGTATATGTATTAAAAACAAAAATGGGAAAAGAAAATATCATTGACTTTGACGATTTAAAAGAAAACTTTGAATTGGTACATAAATTGATTAATGATGGAAAAGTATTATCATCAAGTACCATAAAAAATGGTGGAATTGCAGATGTTATCACAAAGAGTTGTATCGGAAATAAGATTGGATTTAATTTTGAAAATACTGATGATTTATTTACACCACTATATGGTTCATTTGTTTTAGAAACAGCAGAAGATATAGATAATGCAAAATTAGAATTATTAGGAACCACAACAAGTGAAGCAAAGATTGTTGTAAATGAAAATGTTGTATTAGACTTAGAGGAATTAATCAAACTTTGGGAAGAACCATTAGAAAAAGTATTCCCAACAAGAGTAGAACAAAAAGGTGAAGCAAGAAATATCTTAAGTCAAAAAACACCTACAATTACAAGAAAATTACCAATTACAAAACCTCATGTATTCATACCAGTATTCCCAGGAACAAACTGTGAATATGATTCTGCAAAAGCATTTGAAGATGCAGGTGCAAGAGTTAGTACAGTTGTATTTAAGAACTTAAAACCACAAGATATACAAGATTCTATTGAGTTATTTGCAAAAGAAATCGAAAAAGCACAAATCATCATGTTCCCAGGAGGATTCAGTGCCGGAGATGAACCAGATGGTTCAGGAAAATTCATTAGTAGTATTTTCAGAAATCCAAAATTAAAAGATTTAATCCATAAACATCTATATGAAAAAGATGGATTAATGTTAGGAATTTGTAATGGATTCCAAGCATTAGTAAAATTAGGATTATTACCATATGGAGAAATTAGAGAAATGGATGATACAATGCCAACTTTAACATTTAATACTATTTCAAGACACCAATCAAAAATGGTAAATACAAAAGTTGTATCAAAAATGTCACCATGGTTTAGTGAAGTAGAACTAGGAGAAGAATTTACAGTTCCAATTTCACACGGAGAAGGTAGATTTATTGTTTCAAAAGAATTGGAAGAAGAGTTAATTGCCAATGGACAAATTGCTACACAATATGTTGATTTTGATGGAAATGCAACATATGACATTGACTTTAACCCAAATGGTTCAATAGATGCTATTGAAGGTATTACTAGTCCAGATGGTAGAATCTTAGGAAAGATGGGACATTCAGAAAGATGTTATAGAGATATCTTAAAAAATATGCCAGGTAAGAAGGATCAAAAGATTTTTGAAGCAGGGGTGAACTATTATAGATAATGAATAGTCAAGAGAAAATCCAGAGATTTAATGAATTGCAAGGAAAGTCAAATTTAGAAATTAATGAAGAGCAAGAATTAAATCAATTGGCAAAAGAATTTTTAGAAATGACAAGGCAAACATATGATAGAGTAGCAACTACTTATTCTGATGTCAATGGAACTAAGATGATAGATTCCTACAGAAATATGTATGATATCTTATTTAAAACAACTGAGAAGGAATTAAAAAAGCCAATAGAAGATATGGAAATATTAGATGTAGGAACAGGACCAGGTAGAGATATAAAATTCATGTATAGCAAAGGTGTAAAAAAAGCAGTAGGATTAGATAATTCAGAAGAATTTATCAAGATATTAAAAGAACTAGAAGAAAAAGGAGACATTCCAAAAAACAGTTTTGTCAAAGGGGATATGGTAGATATTCCTTTTGACAATGAAACTTTTGATATTGTTAGACAAAATGCATCTTTATTGCATATACCAATCACAACCAAAGGTGAAATGTTAGATAAAGCTATACAAGAAAGTTATCGTGTTTTAAAAGAAAATGGAATCCTATTTGTCAGTGTAAAAAAAGGAAAAGGGGTTCAATTGATAGACACAAAAGAAGGATTAGGTGCAAGAATCTACCAAATGCATACAGTAAAAAGTATTACGAAAATTTTAGAAGAACATCATTTTCGTATATTAGACATTATAGAAATAGAAGAACAAAGAAAAGACAGTAAGATTGATTGGATTAATGTAATTGCGAAAAAAAGTGCAGATAAGAATTAAAAATGTCCCAAACAGAAATGTCCCCAAAAGGACAAAATAGAAACGTTCCAAAAGGACAAAAGGGATAGATAAAAAAGAAAGGATGAAAAAAATGGAAAACAATAATATATATAAAACACCACTTTCTGGTAGATATGCTAGTCCAGAAATGAATAGAATATGGTCAAATAATGAAAAATATTCAACATGGAGAAAATTATGGGTTGCATTAGCAGAAACAGAAAAAGAATTAGGAATTGATATAACAGACGAACAAATTGAAGAAATGAAGAAAAATGTAGACAATATTGATTATGATATTGTTGCCAAAAGAGAAAAAGAATGTAGACATGATGTTATGGCACATGTATATGAATTTGGATTAAAATGTCCAAAAGCAAAACCAATTATCCATTTAGGGGCAACTTCATGTTATGTAACAGATAACACAGATGTTATTTTAATGTCTAAAGCATTAAAACTAATTAAAGAAAAATTAATCATTGTTATTAAAAATTTAAAAGCATTTGCTTTAAAAAACAAAGATGTAACTTGCTTAGGATATACCCATTTCCAACCAGCACAATTAACAACAGTTGGAAAAAGAGCAACGCTATGGATGCAAGATTTATTAGAAGATTTAGAAGAATTAGAATTTGTTGAAAGTCATATGAAGTTATTAGGTTGCAAAGGAACAACAGGAACACAAGAAAGCTTTATGAAATTATTTAAAGATGAGACAAAAGTAAGACAAATTGATGGAAAAATTGCTGAAAAAATGGGATTTGAAAAAGTATATAATGTATCAGGACAAACCTATACAAGAAAACTAGATTCAAGAGTTTTAAACTTATTAGCCCAAATTGCACAAAGCTGTTCTAAATTTGCAAATGATATGCGTTTATTACAACATGAAAAAGAATTAGAAGAACCATTTGAAAAAGGACAAATTGGTTCATCAGCTATGGCATATAAAAGAAATCCTATGAGATGTGAAAGAATCAATTCTTTATCAAGACATGTGATGACATTGGCAATGGACCCAAGTATTACAGCTGCAACACAATGGTTAGAAAGAACATTAGATGACTCAGCAAATAAAAGAATTTGCGTGCCAGAAAGCTTTTTAGCAGTAGATGCGATTTTAATACTTTATGCCAATATCTCAAGTGATATTGTCGTATATAAAAATGTTATAAAAACAAATATGATGCAAGAATTACCATTTATGGGAACAGAAGAAATTTTAATGAATGCTGTTCTAAAAGGTGGAGATAGACAAGAATTACATGAAAAAATCAGAGTATATTCTATGGAAGCTGGAAAACAAGTAAAAGAATATGGAAAACCAAATGACTTAGTACAAAGAATTGCTGCAGATGAAACATTTGGATTGACAGAAGAAGAAATTTTACATATCTTAAATCCAGACCATTTATGCGGAAGAGCTGTTCATCAAGTAGAAGATTTTATGAATGAAAGAGTGAATCCAGTTTTAGAGAAATATAAAGATTTAGGACAAGATGCTACAATAGAGGTAAATGTGTAACTACTGTAAGTAAAAAAATATGATGGGGTGATAATATGCACGATGTCACAATATATGAGACAGAAACATTTATTGCTTGTGTACCAAAAGTGCCACATATTTCCAGAGAAGATGGTGGACATATTTGGATAAGGTCAAAAAAGAACTATTTTGCAAGTAGATTAGATTTGAGCCCTAAAGAAGCAATAGAAGTCATGAGATTAACGATGTTAGTTAGTGAAGCAATGGTAAAAGGAATGAAAAATAGGGGCATAAAAATAGAAAGAATCAATTATCAAGAAAATGGAAATTGGGCATATATAGAAGGAACAAAACCGGTTTTTCATATTCATTTGTATGGAAGAACTAGAGATTCCAAAACACAACCTTTTGGACAAGCTTTGAATTTTCCATACAAAGATACAGGATTTTATGATACATTTGAGCCATTTAATGAGGAAGATATACAAGAAATTCAAAAACAAATACAAGTATTAGAAGAAAGCAAAAAATATGAAATGACTAGCTGGAATTTAACATAAATAAAAATAAAAAAGGAGGATAGATATATGAAAAAATGTCTATTACTAGGAAATGGTGGAAGAGAAGCCGTACTTGCTGAACAAATTGCAAAAGGATATACATTATATGCCATATTACCATATGCGAATCCATCAATTGTAGAGCAAGTAGAAAAATCAAATGGAAAATATATTATAGGAGATCCATTTGATAAAGAACTTGTAGAAAAATTTGTAAAAGAAGAAGAAATTCAAGCAGCAGTGGTTAGTCAAGATAATCTATTACAAGAAGGATTAATTGATTTAGCAAGAAATCTTGGATTACAAACTTTTGGACCAACTTCAAAAGGAGCAAAAGTAGAATGGAGTAAAACCTATGCTTTAGATATTGTCAAACAATTAGCACCTGAAATGGTCATTTGCAATGAAAGTGTTAAAACCATTGAAGAATTAGATGAAGTTATGAAAAATTACAATGATGACAGTTTTGTTGTAAAACCAGAAGGATTAACAGGAGGAAAAGGTGTTAAAGTAGGTGGTATCCATTTTAAAGGAAAACAAGAAGGATATGATTATGCAAAATCTTGCTTAGAATCTGATGGAAGCGTTATCGTACAAGACAAAGTAGAAGGTAGAGAATTCACCGTTATGGCATTAACAGATGGTGAAAATATTGTGGTAACACCAATTACTTTTGATTATCCATATCGTTTTGATAAAGACAAGGGACCTGGAACTGGTGGAATGGGTTGTCTTAGCTTCGAAAATGGATTATTACCATTCTTAGAGCAAAAAGATGTAGATGTATGTAGTAAATTAATAAAAGATACCATTCAATATATTAATAAAGACAGTTTAGAATTTACAGGTGTCATTTATGGCGGATTTTTCAAATGTAAAGATGGTATTAAATTTATCGAATTTAATGCAAGATTTGGAGATCCAGAAGCACTAAATGTACTAAACTCTTTAGAAACACCGTTTACAGAAGTATTAGAAAATATATTCAATAAAAAATTAAGTACAGAAAATTGTAAATTTAAAAAGAATTATACATTTACCATTTATGTCGTAAGCCCAGATTATGCAATACAAAAAAGTAAAGAACCATGTAAGTTTACAGTTAATAAAAAAGCAATTGAAGAAAGTGGTGCTAAAATATATTTTGCAAGCACAAAACCAGTAGAAGGAAATACCTATGAGGCTGTTGGAACTTCAAGATTATTTGGTATAACCACAATGGGAGATACCTTAGAAGAAGCAAAAGAAAAAGCATATAAAGCACTAGAAGGAAATATTAGTGATAATTTAGATTATAGAAAAGATATTGGAGAAATTTACGAACATTAGAGATAATTTTGGAGACGGAGATGATTTTGCTCCGTCCCCAAAATCATCTCCGTCCTAAAATCATCAAAAAGAGAACTTTAAGGATTTTCCCTAAAGTTCACCTGTTTCAAATTTCTTAATGACATTAACTAATTGAATTTTTTCAACAGCTTGTACTTTACTTGCTAAAGATTCTGGAGTATCTGTTTCCAAAACATCAACAACAGTTTGACTAATGATATTACCTTTGTCATATTCATTGTTGACATAGTGAACAGTCACACCACTTTGTTTTTCTTTAGCGTCGATAACTGCTTTATGAACATGCATACCATGCATTCCTTTACCACCATATTTAGGGAGTAAAGAAGGATGTGTATTGATGATTGTATAATTAGAAAGTAGTTTATCACCGATTAATTTTAAATAACCTGCTAAAACAATTAAGTTAATGTCATAATGAGATAAAACCTCATATAATTCATTATCGATATCTTGATAATTTTTATTTTTAATTACATAAGTAGGTATATTTGCTTTTTGTGCTCTTTCTAATGCAAAAGCATTAGGGTTATTAGAAACAACTAATACAATCTTAGAATGTAATTCTTTTTTATCAATGGCATCAATGATAGATTGTAGTGTAGAGCCATTACCAGAAGCAAAAACAACTAAATTATACATAAAAACAACTCCTTATATAAATTTGTATGATTTGATTGCATTGTAGCAAAAACACAATCAAATGTCAAATTGAACGAAGGAAAGTGCAAAATTGCTCAATTGAACTACAGTTAAAACTAAAATACCAATAAAGTTGAAAATATATTATTTAGGATGTTCTCATCGTCCATAGGAAAAAGAAAAATTTTCCGATCCAATAGTAGAGACAAAAAAGGATTTTTTTGATATAATTAATTTATTGTATAAACAAAAATAGAAAGAGAGTAGTGGAAAAATGTTTGGAGAAAAAATAAAAGAAGAATGTGGAATCTATGGAATTTATGGAATTGAAAACAATGAAGATGTGGTAACACCTGTATGTGTTGGTTTATCAGGTCTTCAACATAGAGGAGAAGAAAGCTGTGGAATTGCAGTAAATGAAGATGGTGTGATTCATTTTCATAAAGATTTAGGATTAGTATCTGATGTATTTACAAAACATGTTCAAAATTCATTACCAACAGGTAAAATGGCAATTGGACATGTTAGATATTCAACAACAGGAGAAAGTAGAAAAGAAAATGCACAACCTATGATGGTAAGACATAAAAAAGGAAACTTGGCAGTTGTTCATAATGGAAATATTACAAATGCATTAGAACTAAAAAGACAATTGGAAGATGAAGGTGCAATCTTTACAACAACAAGTGACACAGAAGTTATTTGTCATATTATTGTAAGAGAAAGAATTAAAACAAATTCAATTGAAGAAGCTGTTAAAAATACAATGAAAATTTTAAAAGGTGCGTATTCTTTATTAATCATGTCATCTCAAAAATTAATTGCTGTAAGAGATCCACAAGGATTTAGACCATTATGTATAGGACATTTAGGAGATGATATCGTATTTGCTTCAGAAAGTTGTGCATTAGATATTACAGGAGCTAAGTTTGAAAGAGATATAGAACCAGGAGAAATTGTAATTGTTACAGATAATCAAGTCAAAAGTGAAAAATATATGCCAAATGAAAGAAAAGGAATGTGTATCTTTGAATATATCTATTTTGCAAGACCAGATTCTGTTATAGATGGTATTAATGTACATATTTTCAGAGAAAATGCAGGTAGATATTTGGCAAAACAAGCACCAGTAGAAGCAGATATTGTAGCAGGTGTTCCAGATTCTGGATTAGATGCAGCTTTAGGATATTCGAAAGAATCAAAAATTCCTTATGATATGGTATTTACAAAAAGTAAATATATAGGAAGAACGTTTATCCAAAATGCACAAAGTAAAAGAAAAGATTTAGTAGCATTAAAATTAAATCCTTTAAGAGAAACAGTTAAAGGAAAAAGAATTGTTTTAGTAGATGATTCTATTGTAAGAGGGACAACTATCACAAGAATTATCAGAACACTAAAAGAAGCTGGAGCCAAAGAAGTACACATCAGAGTAGCATCGCCAGCCTTTGTAGGTGTATGTTATTTTGGTACAGATGTCGACAAAAAAGAAGCTTTAATTGCAAATCAAATGACAAAAGAAGAGATTCAAGAAAAAATTGGAGCAGATTCTTTAGAATATCTAAGTATGGATAGTTTAAAAGAAATAGCAAAAGGATGTAAAATAAACGATTTTTGTTATGGATGTTTTACAGGAACATATCCAATTGAAGTTCCAGAAACACTTGAAAAAGACCGTTTTGAAAAAATTAAATTTGAATAAAAGAAAAGGGATTTTGGGGACGGACTCATTTTTCCCTTTTTTAATTTGAGATGACAAAAAAAATATAGAATATAAAACCATTATACAATTTTGTATAAGCTAAATTTTCATAGAAATTCTACAATAAAACTATGATTTTCTTTCATTGTTGCTTTACATATAAAAAGCAAAATGCAAGAAAATCACAGTTTTATTAATAATTTCTAAATTCAAATTTAGATACGCAAAATCGTTTCATTTTTTTATATTCTATATTTTTTGGTTTATTCTAATTCTAAAAAAGGGAAAAATGAGTCCGTCCCCAAAATCCCTTTTTTAGAATTATTCATATTTTTTACCAGTTAACATTTCATAAGCTTCAATATATCTTTGTCTTGTTGTCATAATCACATCTTCTGGAATTGGAGTATCACCCTCAGGATTATATCCACTAGATTTTATCCAATCACGAAGATATTGTTTATCAAAACTTTTTGGGTTTGTTCCAACTTGATAGTCTCTTGCGACCCAGAATCTACTAGAATCCGGAGTTAACACTTCGTC